>NZ_JACGVP010000008.1:0-201934 GCF_014077275.1 Colwellia sp. BRX8-7
AAAACGAAGATGCCCTACAACGAATCAAAATATTTAGAAGCATTAAACCGAAGAGGATCGCCACTGTTAAAATTTGCAATAAATAGCTAAATTTTACTAGTTGTCCACCTCAGGGCGTGTTGTTAGATGCGTTTAATCTAATGTGCACCATACCCTCGTGTCAATGTAGAAATTACATACGCCTCTCTTCGTGCACTCCCGCTCAAAGCTATACCCACAGGTCCTCTGCTTTAACCCCATTCTAAATGAGTTGCCCTCTTGAGCAATAAATCCTGGTTTTTCGCCTTCTAGAAGAAACACTTTCTCTGTGTTTGATGTATCCATACTCGTAAACCCTAAATCAACTTGTTTAAGTAGAGCTTCGCAACTTTTTTCTTCGCAACCAATAAAAGTCACTGGTTTAGTTAATGAACAAGAACAGAGCAGAAATAGAGTTAGTAATAGTTTAGTCATAGCATCTAACAGCTTATTAGACCTTTAACTTATTTAAATCCAATTCTAACAGCAACTTAGTTGAATACCACATAATTATGTAGACAATATGTGGTCATTATTTCAAATCTATTTAGAAAAATCATTTATTGCCTCTAGCATGTCTTGACTGATTTCAGACATTGATTTTTTAAACTTAGTTAATGCTTTGTCCTTTATGGTTTGAATGTGCTCTAACTCAAAATCATTCTCACATACAAAACCAATCCCAACTATAGATACATATTTTTTGATGGATTCACCATTTAAATAATAAATTCTATTTGTGCCATTAACCTCAGTAACTTTTCCAAGGTACTCTCCTATATTAGTATCACCATATGGATATGTACCAATCAAAGGGATACCCCCTTTTGTTTTATGAAATATATGTTTTCCCAATAATTCTAATTCTGGCTTGTCCTGCCATGTTCGGTAAATCATAATTCCCCTTAAAAATATACCGCCCTGTTAATCACTTCCACAAAAAAAACTTAACCAAATTTAATCAATGAGTTAAGAGAACCAACCATAAGATAACTATTGCGTTTGTAGCACATGTGTAGCGTTTTTAATTATAAATTTATTTCTTAAACAATATTACTAAAATGTCGTTAAATGCCACATTCGAGACATTAGCATTTCAGAATTTATACTGATAAATTTTGTATGTTTTGATCTACAGCGGAGATATTTGAACAACAACATTCCGCTAGCCATTTCCTGATAGCTGACATTCCCACATAGATAAAAATAGGTGGTGTTTGATAATAACTTAACCAGCGAGTCGTTCAGCCTGAATGCGAACTAAAACACCAATATAGCTGAAGCTCGGCAGGAATTATTTTGGGTTAAAGAGAATAATTATACTCAGGTAGTGCTAATTATTTAGTGGTAATCGTCAGACGTATTTATTCAAATGGCATAACAAAGGATTAAACATCCTATTTTGGTGGTGATTTACAGATGAGATAACCTAAATTACTAAACACCATAAACAAAAAAACACCAATCATGATAATTGATGTTTTCTAGAATTTACTACAAAGAAATTAAATTAAGATTTTTTCTTCAATCGACGTGATGCTAAACCAATCATTCCTAATGCGAAAATAGCAAGCGTTGTTGGTTCTGGGACATCAACTTTCTTTGCTGACACATTATTATAGTTTCCATTAAAGCTCGTCATTTGGTACGTGTAATTGCTCGCTGATAATGTTTGTGTCCCGTTGTCTGCCCCGATTGCAATCCAAGGGAGACCGCCGTTAAGGAGATCTCCTGATATCGGAAACCAATAAACACCTGTTAGATCTGAAAGATCAAAATCAACATTGTGACTACCTGTAAAGCTCAAGTCAAATGCTACTATCCCAACTAACGAGAAATCTCCCATGTCTGGTGCCACATCAGTATCGAACGTTATACTGCCATTGAAAACATCTGAAACGTTAGCATTATGAACACCATTCAATTCAAATTCAATAAGTCCTGCATTTGCAACATTAACCGCACTAAACGTAGTAAATATTAACCCAACTAAAATAGTTTTTAAAAATTTGAATTTCATATTATATCCCTTTCTTATCCCTTCCTACTAATTTAGGTTGGTAATAGTTTAAATAGTGATTTACATGAGATTGTGCAAAAATCAAACCAGCACTAAAAAAACACTATATTACAAGTGGTTAATTGAAAAATAAATATATGCACGCATAGTACTGTAAAAATTACTGACACCCACCTCCCGTCGACTTACTAATTTTAAGAGAAAATTTCACCAAACATAGATTTATAACAGTTTAAGTTAAAAAAGGTAATTGGGTGATTGAATTTCACTTAAAACCAAGTAGTGCTGATTGTTTTAATTATTCACGTAAACACCGCAATAGCGCATCATATTCACTACAGACTTGTAATCATAACCTTTTAAACCACACCCGTTGATACATATAAGTGTGAAAGGTATTGATTTAAAATAATAATTAACATTAAACGAGATCAGAAGAAGTAATGATGCCCACCTAGGGAGTAGGTATCATTTGCTAGCGAAAAACTACTATTTGCACAAAATGTCATCGCAGGCATAAATCCTTATGTCTCCTTTAAGCTTCTCAGTTGACCTTAAGTAAATGAAGTTGCTACCGTCAGCAATGCGCACACTGCGGTCATTAGCATTTGTTAGTTTGGATTAGATTTTGTATCGCTTGATAGCTAACGTTTAACCAATGGTGATGATAGAAGTCTAAGCAATTTACCCCCTACCTCTGTTGCCTTGCAGTTTAGAAGTATTGTAAATTTAGTTTCTGGGTAACCTTCTCTTTTAATTTTTACTAAATGTGTATTCTCTTCAAGAGTTATTAAGTGGTGACCTGATAAGTTTTTATGAATCATGCTCCAATAGCCGTGTGAGCTGTAAGCTGGGTTATTAGGTACTGCCATGACAGGCTCATTTCGGTCTTTATGAAAAATAATAGATAACTCTTCGTATGCTGAATCACAATTTAAATGAGTAAATGAAGCAAATGAATGTATTTCTCTGAATCGCTCATCATAGCGATCAGGATTCATATATAGATCTAAAGCTTTTATGTGAGATGGTGTTAATGACTTAAGAACTTCAGTTAATATATATAATTCATCTACTTCAACATCAACTCCAAGAGCTAAATTTATTGCAAAATTAGCCAACTGTGACAATTTTTCTTCTTGACTTGATACTTCAACTTCTTGAAGCAGCCTTAAAAAAATAGCTGAAAACTCAGGCCGCTCTGAAATAGCCAATAAATCAATTTCACCTTTGTTATCAAGAACACGTATTCTTTTCTCTACTTCTTTCATCCATAAGCTTGTTCTTGACTGAACAGGGTTGGTGAAAATTGATTGATATATACTTGTACCTGTTGGAACAATTGAAGATATAGCCTCCCCAACCCTGTACAGTTTGTCTATTGTTGGCTCAACTACCGGATTAATAATAGTAAATGCATTTTCTTTGTCCATAAAGTAGCTAAAGCCTTATAATATTTCCTATATACAATAAGATAACACTGGCATTAATCAGAATCACTACCCAAATTAAACTATCCGTGTTTTGTACTCAAATTCATTACTATATGTATAGTAAAAGAGTAATTACTAGCGTCAACAAAGCGCACCAAGTTGACCTTATCTTTGTCTGGCTTTCATCTTTTAGTGACTTCAATTAGATATGAATAACTTATTACTCATGCAAGTCAGATCATTAACGAGTTAATAGAGGCAATAAGAAAAACGGTTGTTCATTTAGGGCTAAAGCCCAAAATCATCTTATTTTAGGCTTTAGCCCTAAAATAAGCTTTAGCTATAATTCAATATAAAACGCACACTAAAAGATTAAGCTTTAGTAAACATCATGAAAAACGATAAATGTTATTACTTTGAATTTTCTAAGTACAGTTATTTACAGAACTCCAAGTTAACTCAAACTTCGTTTTCGCCTAACCCCAAAGAAGATTCATTTTCTTTACGGCGTTTTGTCCATGTGTGCTCACGACTGACGTAAACTTCACCACCACAACTTAAGCCTTTAATCACATACCCTATCGGCTCCAAATATTCACCTTCGGTTTCAATAAACTCTTTCACTAATTGAACAGGTAAATCTTTACGTTTAACGTTTACACCACCCAACGCTTCAATGAATTCACACCAATTACCACTATCCGCAGCAACCCAAACAGAGGATATGTTAACCTCTTCTTTTAACGCCAGTCTTCTTGCTTCACGCCATAAACTCACAGGTGGTCCACCAAACTGCTGAAATTGACGAATTCCCCACAAACTTGACCATTCACTCACCCGCAATGCCGCAATATCAGCAGGATTGCCGTAGTTGTCTTTATCAACACCAAAACCATCAATATTTTTAGAAATGTATTTCGCGATATACCCCACCGCAGAGCCTTTTGACTTAAGGATAGGCTCAACAGTAAATCGGTATTTTTGTGCCCCTGCTTCATCACCATCGACCTGTAAGGCATAAAAAGAGAACGTATCTCTTAATATGTGACGTTGCTCAGGTTTAACAAAAACGAGGATATGCCAATGTGGCGTGGCATCATGATGCGGCTCTGCGACTCGAAAACCAAAATAGTCGACGTTGAGTCGAGCAAGGTGTGCACGACACTTTGCAAATTGGCTACCTAGATATTGATTGGCTTGTTTTGGGCTCGTACTATCAAATTTTTCGTTAGGTCTGCCGCTATTATGAACGGGGTGCATGCGTGATGGACAAGTGATTGTTAAAAAGTCTGCAACATAACCATGTTTATCTGCGTAGACTTCAAAGCCATGTAATCTCGCCATCAGTTCATTACGACGATTCACAGGATTTGCATTGGTGCTGTTTGCCATTTCAGTTAAATCAACAACATCCCCTCGCTCATTAACTAATTCCAATTCAGCCATGAATAATTGATTACGTCGTTTGTTTTCACGCCCTTTTCGAAAGTTAGCGTCTGTTACGTATATTTGGCTTTTTTTTGACACCAAATGAACATATTGAGAAACACGCTCAACCGACACGCTGTGCAGTTTTGATAGCTTTTTTCTCCACCACTTATCACAAGCATAACGGGCAATGTCACCATCAATATATTTTCCCTTTCTCGCCTTAATAGAAAAACCAACCAATACAGCTTCTAAGGCAAAAACCATCGCTTTTTTTGAATCACCTAAATTATGCATGTTAGTAACAATTTGAAGACATTGACTTGCTTGGGTTTTACCAACCAGTTCAATCTGTGAGTCAGACCAAGTAACATCAACAGGCATAGATTTACAAAAATTACATAATTCTCTTAAATACGTATTGGCTTGAAAGGCTCCCTTTACGGGTAATTTAAGTAAACGGTTATAGGTGTTTTTTGCGACTACTCGACAATTAAAAGGAATGCTCAGTAATTGTTTACCGATAAACGTTTTATTAAGTTTGTCCTCAACATTAAATTCGTCAACGAGTAAATTAGCACTCAGTGATGCACTTGATAATTTAGATGACTCAAACCCCGATATCGTTAAGTAGTCAACTTCATGAGTTGAGTCCTGAACGTCGTTAACGAGATTTTCATTTTCCGTTACGTTAACGGAATTTTCCACCCTTACAGAAAGAGGCGTATTTCCGTTAACGGAACTAAATTCCGTTAACGGTTTATCTTCGGGTAATATCTTAGACATCAGACTTCCCCTTATATCTAAGCATTTCGCGTAATTCCGTTAACGTTATCTTTTTCTTTAACGGCTTAAGCGGTCGACTTGAAATAAATTCAATTATGACTAAATCAAATTTTTGGCTTTTGGTGTTTTTAGGTAATTTACGCATGCTCACCACCAACGGACTTTTGTCCTAAGTGCTGCATACGCAAAAACCCGATTAGCTTGAAGTTTGAAAATTTCATCATGCCACCCCACCATTACTGGTTGAATAACAGATATTGTTTTCAATATAACTTTCGATATCTTGTAAGCGGTAACGAATGGCTCTCGCACCTACTTTGATGAAGGGGATGCGCGCACCAGCCCATCGGTCACGCTCAAGGAAAGCTTCACTAACCCTCAAAATTTCAGCAGTTTCTTTAGTATTTAATAATTTAATTCTCATGACTCTTTACTCGTTGTTTTAAAGGACGAGTTGAGTTTCGATCATGTTTTAACTGGTATGAATGCCCCTAGGGGGTAGCGGTATACCTATAGGGAGTAGAAGTATACTTTTAGGGGGTATAAGTATACTTTTTGATGATTATTTGTTGATAGGAAATTTAATTTGTCCGTTTTTGAACTTACCAATCCACTTTCCAAACTCTACCTGCTTTTCTTCTGAGCTTGATAACGCTAATAACGAGCTATCTGATTGAGTTAAATCAGCTTCAATTAATTTAGCGGCATGTCGATTCGAACGGCTAGAGTATTTTGCTAAATACAACCGAATGACTTCTTCTTTCAGTGGTTCTATACGTCTTCCTTTAGAAATACCTCCTTTACTTCCTGTAATGGCTGACTTTTGTTTTTTATCGAACAAACATTCAGCACGAGCAATACTATCAATAATTTCTTCAAGTAAGTCTCTAATAGCCCTATCCAACATAGCTTGTTGCATAATCGCGAACTGCTCATCACCGACCTGTTCTTTTAATGGCAAATATAATGCGTCTTCTTTAAAGCGATTGTCATAGATAAATTTTATTTCAGCCGAATGCATTAACGTAAGAGTGGCGAATATTTCACACCACTGAAGGTTTTCAATCACTATTGTGTTTAAATCAAAATAATCACACAATAAATACAATGCTCTGCCTTTCGATAACGTAACACTCTGCCTTGAAGTGGTTTCGTTGAGTAGCTTTTGCGATAACTCGTGCAATAAGCCGTCCCCTAATTTCAACATTGAATCAATTGCTTTAGAAAGAACGATCACCTCTTCATTCGTTCGTTTTGACAAAATATCACGAGATAAGTGTGTTGCATCACAAGCAAAGTCATAAGCTGTAAACGTTAATGGTTCTAATGAAGTGTCTTCAAATATATTTGATCGTTTTACTGAGTCTCCATTCAAAGCAATTGCATTTTTTACTTCTTGTTCTATTTTATCTTGATACATAATCATCCATGTTTATTTTGCAGTTTTCTTTAAAAAAATCGGTTATGCGTTGCATAGGCGCTCTTAAACGGTCGTGATTGTTAATAATGTAACCTTCTGTCACGTCTGAGCCGTTTTTATGATTAACGAGCCGTTTAATGGCATACGATGATATATCTAATGACTCCGCTACCGTAATAAATGTTCTGCGTAAGTCGTGAAACGTAAATTTAATGCCTGATGCCTCACATAAGTGTTTTAACGCTTGATCTGGGTGCGCTAGATATTTTGCTTTTCTTGATGAAAAGACATACTCATTTGTTTTGAATCGTAACCTGTAATTGAGTATACCAATAAGAACATCTGATAAAGGTAATGTTAAAGGCTCTTTGTTTTTAGTATCAGGTATATAAATTGTTCCTTCATCCAAGTCTACATTATTCCATGTTAGCGTTGCCCCTTCATTTTTTCTTAATCCAGTCAGTAATAGAAAAAGAAGATAATCCGCGACAACATGGTGTGACTCTGCCCCTGTATTAAACTTCATTTCTTGGAGTTCTTTATACCAAAGTTCAAATTGTTTGGGTTTAATCACCGTTTGGCGCCTAGGCTCTTTCGCCCATGCTTTTATTTGACCTAGACGGTCAACAGGATTATGAGGAAATAAGCTTAAACCATTGTTATCTTCATATTGGTCATTTGCAAATTTATAAATCGCACTCAATATTCGCATTGCGGTATTAGCATAAGAAGGACTATGGCTTTTTAGTAATCGACCGTGACGAGTTGATATCATGTCTTTGGTAATATCAACAAGGCGTTTATTTTTCCAGTCTTCTAGTTCACCGTTCAGATACATTTCATATTGAACATAGGTTTTATCTTTTAAGTAAGACTTTATTCTTCTGTAATCTTGCCAGACTTGCCAAAGCGTCATTTGCTCAGCTTGGGCTTGTTGGCGCTTTGCTATTGGGTCAATACCCGTTGCAATTTCGCCTAGGTATTTAAGTGCCTCTTTACGTGCCATTTCGACCGTAATTTCAGGATAACGTCCAAGCGTAATTCGTTTGAGTTTTCGGTTGATGCGTTTTTCTAATACAAACGCTTTACTACCGCCCGTAGTAACACGAACAGCAAAGCCTTTAAGCTCTGAATCTCGGTAGAAAACCTGCCCCTTTTGAGGAAGTGCAAGCTTGTCTACAAAAGACTTGGTTATTTTGCATGTAGACACAGTGTAGTCACGCTATATAAAAAACAGGTAGGCTATTTAAAACAAGAAACAGGTAAGAAGTCAATTAAAATAAGGAGTTAATGGTTTATTGGTATTCATTCAAACTAGTTAAAACAACTACAAATAAAACAGCTTATTAGACCGAAAAACTAAGCAATAGATAACACTTAGCATTCTTTGTTTATTTACAGTTACAATTATCATACTTTACAACATAATAAAAACACTAACATTTTATTATTATTAAATATTTCAAAAGGTGCAACACCGAATCTTTCGGTATTTCGGCAAAAGAAAGGAAAACAACACCAGCTGTATAAAAAAACAGTAAAAATAATTATTGTTTAAAATATAGTAAATAAGTTATAAATTTTGTGTGTGATCAGGTGGGGCAACTTCGATTTTTCTAACTGTAATAATTATCAACTTTTAATGGCGGCATCTAACAGATATCTTTTTGCCATCGACTATTCAAATTATCTCCGTAATGTGACGTCGCGAATAATGCCATCAAATATTACTGTCTTACTAACATTAAGATAAAGGCCAGAAATCTTTGCTGGCTTGACTCAGGCGTTAATACTTGATGCTGAAGTGCTTCGCTGAACTTTAACTACATTAAATAATGAAAAGCCTTATTTTTAGAGCCTTTGATTATGTCTACAATATCTTAAAGTATGTGCATATGTAACTTTGTCTAACGCTTGCGGTAAAAAATATTTTCATTAAATACCATTATTAGATGATATTAACTCTTATCAGAAACAAGATAATAAGTGGTTTGCTTTCCCCTACTTATGCTTGTTGATGTAATGCAAATATACTTCAACATTGGCATGTAGCTATTCTGATAATTACAAACCGGGTAATCTATAAATATTAACAACTAGAGTTTTTTTGTTGCAAGAGTATTGAAACGTTTATCATTGTCGAGTCTTATCTAAGGCCTACTGGTCCTCTTTCTTTTTTATATGCCGTTTTTTTTAGAACCATGTTAAACTTAAAAAAAAATTTTTACGGGTATCATGTTGGCTTATCGATGGGTATTTAAAATATTATTTATGGTTGTTTTGTTCCCCTTTTTGGCTTCTGCAGAAAGTGAGCACGATGATAATGAGGTAATAAATAACTATTTAAAATTACAAAACCTAATACACCTTCAAGGCGATCAACATAACGCTTTTATTTCCACCTTGCTCACACAAATTAACAACTCAGACTATACATTTCTCAAACCCGCTGTTTTTGCAAATTTAGCTGTCCTTAATATTAACGCTGGCAATAAGGCTAAGGGGCAAGAATATTTAGCTGATTCTATTCAAGCATTTAATAACACTTCTTATAATAAGTATACCAACAGTGCTCTGTACAAAGTAAGTCGAGCATACTTACTGATAGGTCAGTATGCTAAAGCCATTGAGTATACTAATCAGCTAAATGCCTTCGCTGTTGAGCATAATGGCAAAAAAATGGAAGTTAGAGCACTGCTTAACTTAGGTTTGATTTATGCTGAATTGCAATTATATGATTTAGCAGAGTTGCGTCTTAATAAGTCTTTGGAAAAAGCTGCCTCTCTGGGAGATAATAAGCTCGAACATTTAACCATACTCTATTTATCAGGTGTTAAAATTAATCAACCCGATAGCAATAATCAAGATATCCTCAAATTAATTAATAGAGCTAAGTCTATTTATGAAAGCATTGGTTATTTAGAGCGGCTAGAAGGATTAACTTACGCAAGAATGGCAAGAGCTAACAAAGCTGAAGAATTGCTATTACAATCACTTTCTTTAGCGGTTAATAATCAAGATGTTCGTCTTAGCCAAATAACAAATCAAAGTATTGCCTCATTTTATTTTACCCAGAAAAATTTTACTCTAGCGTTAGCTCATGCAAAGGAGTCACTTAAAATAGCAATAGAATTAGGCCATAAAACAGAGGTTTCTGAACTCAACTATTTACTAGCGGAAATTTACAAGAGTTTAAATGATGACAAGAACACTTTGATTCATCTCTTGGCTTATGTTGAATTTCAAAACTCTAATCAAGCTAAAGCGTTTGTCGATATGCTCTATGAAATGGATAAAAATATAGCCATAGATAAAAAATTTGCATCTCTTGAAAACGAAAAACTTTTAAATCAAATAGCTATACAAAAAAGTGAAAAATATAACCAACTCTTTATCTTCATCATAATACTAATAAGTGTTTTATCATTCGTTATGCTATTACTTTGGAAAAATAGAAATAAAATGATGCTAGAAAAACTCAGCTATTCAATGCGCGATAATTTAACAGGTTGCTATGTTAGAAATTACTTAGATGATTACTTACCAGGGCTTAAGTCTAGATTTGAACGACGTGATAGCACTACCAAAGAGTCTGTCGGTGTAGTAATGGTAGATTGTGATAACTTAAAACCGATTAACGATAACTATGGACACGCCGCAGGTGATGAAGTTTTAAAAGCTATAGCGACAACACTTTCAAATCAATTGCGTAGCAGTGACGTTCTCGTAAGATGGGGAGGCGATGAGTTCGTTTTATTGTGCGAAAACATTTCCTTAACAGAGTTAGGTAATTTAAGTGAACGTGTAAATGCATCAATAGATAAGCTTGATATTATTTTTGAGAAAAACAATATCTCAGTAACTGTTTCTTCAGGATTTGCATTGCATGATATTAACAGCGGCTTTAATTTCTATAATCTTTTAAAGTGTGCCGATAATTATTTATATCAGTCAAAAAAACAAGGTAAAAACGCTAAAAACGGCGGTATGTATGTACCCAATACTGATTATCAAATATAAACACTTCAATATTCGCCTAATTCCTCAAGGTATACATGGATTGCAGATTTACATATAGTTTGATTTTATATATTACCCAAACCCATGTCCTGAACGGTGTTACGCTTTAACCTCTTTTTAATGCTGACTTAAGACTATTAACCAATCTAACTCAAATAATCTTATTGTTTGCTTAAATGCCATTTTATGCCTTTATAAATCGCTGAATTCCTCAGGCACAGTCTTTTTGAATAGTGTGTGAACTATACATTGCCCGTTCCTTTGTTTCTCTCTCTTTATTTGGATCTTCTATACAGACAACAGATTCGATAATAGCGAGATAATCCGTAGATAGCTTTGTTTCTTTTGCCCCAACAATGACGTGATTTAGGTACCAAGTATATGGTTTTAATGAAGGGTCTATTCTAATTGCACAATAAATTAGTGCTTCGAACGTTTTTCCCTGTTCATTTATTACGGATACTGTTTTTTCATTATACCCAGACCCTAAACTTTCTGCTCTATCTAAAATGGGTTTCTCATTTTCATCTATCTCAAAAAGAGCGCCTACGACCACGTCATCACTATTATTCGTATAAAAAGAGTCGCATTTACCTGATCCATCTTTGCCACTCATATTAAAACGCAACTGATGATTTTTAAGACTTACTGTGTCAATTTTTTGGGCACTTGGCACCCTTTGTTGAAGTCTTATAAGGGACATGTTTGAACCATATGCAAAATACTTCATCAAAACTCCTGTGCGATTAATACCTGTTCAACAGGCAAATAATTATTGGTTAAAAATATAGAACACAAACATTTAACTATTTATTGTTTGAAATTCTATGACATCGGCTATAAGGGTAACAAAAAAACATTAGCTTTTACATGGTTCTATTCCTAAGTTATAGGTTTCTCTTTTTTATCAGTATCCTCGAAAAACTCGGTACTTTAGTGCCTCGTAGTTCACTATAAGAGTCTTTTATATCCCTATCTAGGTTTGGTGCGAAAACTGGGTATGGTATCGGTTAATACCGATACCTCCACTAAGCAATTACTCTCTATTTTTAATGTAAAGCCGTATACCAAAGGTGGTTAGGGTTGCTAATAGTAATAAACCTAAAACGCCAAAAACTAAATTTACATTTTTAAATGGTGTCCATTGAAGGTAATGAATTTTATAAAGTCTGTTGATTAACTTAGTATCATCGCCCTTCTGGCTTAACCTTAAGCTTACCCAATCAAGATTTATTTCAACACCTGTGCTAGTTTTTGCATTTGTTCCATCAATAGAAATAATGTCGCCATAACGTTCTTTATTTTCTGAAAGTGCATCATCAATAAGGCGTTTGTATTCTAACTTAGTTGGCAACCCTTTAACTTGAAGCGTAATAGGGTCTAAATGTTCCGTTTTTCCTTGCGATTTAACCAATAAATGATGTCCTAAAATAGTTTTGATGAGTTTAACTTCACTCCAATTTTCTTTTGGATCAACTAATAACTGTGTTTCTAGGGGATAAGTTTTTAATGATAATTGTTCATAAGCCCCTTTGTAGCCGGGTTTTATAAAAAATATGACACCGGTAATTGTCCAACCAAACATTGGTAATATGAGGATTAAACCTATAAGTCTATGTATTTTTCTACTTGTCATTTTTGTTTTTCTTATTGTTGGAGAGTGAAATCTTAATTGCATAATAACAGCAATAACCCGCTCATTAGTAAAATGCAATGAGATGGAGTCAAGCGCTACAATTAATGAATGCTACTTATTAGTAGGTTTGTTATGTATAGGTTTAATAAGTGGCTGTGAAAAACGCAACAGTAACAGTAAACCTATAATTGCCGCTGCAAAGAAAAGGTACTCACCAAAAGTGCAGTTCTCTTGCTGTATTTCTCGATGTTACTTTTTTAATCTAGCCATTTTATCCTCATTGAGACTGACTGTTTTGATACACGGTTGACATTATTCATTAATGGGTATTATTTTAGGTCGGTAAAGTGAACCCAAAATACCCCCAAAGAGATTTTTATAGATCGCTTCTATCTCTTCTTTGGAGATACTGCCACCATGTATTAGCATTTCAAGTACCTCCCCTGGCTCTTTAACTAGGTAACCAGAAGAACTAAAGCCATTGTTTAAATAGAATGCTTTTCGTTTAACTCGTTGTGGATAGTTTTGTTGTTGTACTTGAAGTTCTTCAATATTTAATACAACTCTGTTTTCATGCTTCTCTTTCAATGCGCCTAATACCCTACTCCCATAACCAGACGAACGCTGATCCTCTGCTATAGCAAAGAAATGAACAAAAACAGTATCTTTATACTCGGTAAGATAGATTAAACCAATCCAGTTATTATTTTCATAAAGAACGCTAAAGCCGTCCTTCCCTTTTCTCAATATGAAGCGAAGCAACCAAGAAGGAACACGCCTTACTGTCGTAAAAGCCTCTTTATAAAGCTCAATAACATTTCTATAATTAACGTCATATTTAGAAAGTGGGCTGAATTTTATGCTCATAGTATTACTCATATCCTTTGAATCTATTGATTAGTAGTCAGGGCTTTTGTACCTTAGCCGTATATGTTTTTAAAGTGCTTGTGCTTTAACTAACATCGTTAGATATTTAACCACTCCATGGCTAAGCCAATATAAATACGCACAACCAAAAGTAACGCGTTACCTTTAAGTTATTGATATAGTTGTTACTTATTAAATTACTTTATAAAAAGCATAACATTGAGGATTAACATCCATTTTAGGTTTCACTGCTTAACATGGCATTAAGCAATGAAAATTTAGTCCATTTATCGCTAATTGACGTCGGATCAATAGCGATAAATTTTTACTACTAGGCTACCTAAATAATAAGTTAGGTCTACAAATTGAAAAAAAACTTCTAGTTACTGCGCGTTAATCGCGGCGCTCATTGATTGCTCAGCAACTTGCTCTAACCACTTAAGATCGACAGTTTGGTGGGCTTCACAAATAAACCAAGGTTCACGTGAATCCGGCTCTAACATAACGCCATTGTCGATTAAGTTAAGCGCGAATTGCGTATAAAGATCACTGTTCGTTTTTTTCCAATCACGATAATTTTGTGGTACTTCACTACCAAAATGTACGCCAAACATTGCATCGGGTCCTGCAAAACAATGTTCAATATCAAATTTTGTAAATACTCTTGAGAGTAACGCTTGAATTTTTTGACCTACTGTCGCAATCGTTTCAAGTGCATCGGTTTCTTTAAGCACGGTTAATGTCGCTTTAGCTGCGCTCAGTGCCACCATATTAGCGGTATAAGTGCCGCCGTGAGTTACCCCGTCTTTTGCAAATGATATAGCATCCATAACATTAGCTTTACCACCAAAAGCAGCAATCGGGTAACCGTTGCCCATAGCTTTTGCATACGTGGTTAAATCAGCATAGATACCATATAAGGCTTGTGCTCCGCCCTTGGCAACACGAAAACCCGTTTTGACTTCGTCCATAATTAGCAAAGAACCATTGGTATCACAAGTGTCACGCAACTTTTGCATATAGGCTTGCGTTGAGGCAATCGAGCCACAGTTACCCATGATAGGTTCAATCAATATAGCCGCAATATCATGACCATGTTCAGCGAAAACAGTATCGATAGCTTTAAAATCGTTAAGCGGTACACTTACTTGATGTTCACGCGTACTTTGTGGGATACCTGCGCCAAAAGGTATAATTTCAGGCGCGTTTTCATCAGTGACTTCCCAGTTATCTACATCAGATTTCCACATCACTTCATCATGCAGTCCATGAAAGCCACCTTCAACCACGACTATTTTATTACGTTTTGTAAATCCACGAGCGGTGCGCACTGCGCCAATAACCGCTTCGGTACCTGAATTAGCAAAGCGCATTTTATCGATATTAGGGCAAAGTGACTTCACCAATTCAACCACATCAGAATCAAGACCGGTAGAGAAACCCGAAATGGTGCCAACGCTAGTGATCGCGTTAATCACTTCATTGTCTACGCGTTCGTCACGATAGCCGAGAATAATTGGGCCATAGGCTAAACGAAAATCAACAAACGTTTGTTGATCACAATCGGTGATGGTACAGCCTTTCATGCTGCTTAAAAATACGGTGTTTTCTTCACCCCAATAACGGTAGCTGTCTGCAACCCCTAACGGCATATTTTCGTGGGCTCTTTTAAGCATAGCATTGCTTTGGGGCTTATGTGGTTTAGTCATGATCGCTCTTTATATCACTGAATGTTTTAAACATTAATTAACGTAAATTTTATCGGGTGATAATACAGGGATAGCGCAATTTCAGGAAGAGTAAATCTTTTAATTAGTCAGGTATTCGTCTTTTAAAGGGGTAAATTAGCTAATAAAGTCATGGTGACCGGGTATAACCAAGCCTAAAAACTACCGTTGCTGTTTATCCATAACACTAAAAAAAGCCTCAGTGATAACCACTGAGGCTTGGATAATAAGTCGATAGCTCGTTGAACTACCTACAATAAACGTTACTTAATCCAATACAATTATAAGCTGAAGGTATGAGATACAGATAACACGACACGGGTATCAGCCAAATCAATGTTCATATTTGTATCTTCAAGAGCAAGATCAACATCAAAGCCGTTCCAATGGGTCATATATTCAACGCGGTAATGGTTGTAAGCATCTTTAGCGTTCCACGACCATTTATCTTTATTCGCTGATATTGAACGATCAAAACTTACCTTAATATTATGACCCGGTTTAACTTCAAACGTATGAGCAACCATAGCAATATAATGATTAACATCAAGACCAAAATAATCCCAGCTATACCAAAAGTTTACTTCACTATTACCCATCGATGAACTGTAGCCAAATTTTGCATAAGCTTCAGGATAGTTGTATGTATCTGACACGTTATCGCCGTGGTACGTATAGTAAGCAATACCTGCATCTAGTCCTATTTTTTCGTTAAGTTGAAAATATTGACCAACATAGGCATCCCACTCAATGTTAGTGTCTTCATAGCGACCAAAGTCAACGTTTGACGCCCAAGTTCCAGCATAAAAGCCGCTATCATCTGCATAATCCAAACTCGCTTGTAATGCTGGATCGTTGCCTGTTTGGCTAACACCGTTAAAGGTATAATCAGAGGCTATGTTAACTGTTGCAGACACATCAGCTAGTGCGGTTGAAGATAATGTTAATAGGCAACTTGCGGCTATAGCTATAATACTTTTATTCATTTAGTTTCTCTTTTTATTTAGTATTCAAATACAAAATGGTCGGTGCTATTCGACTAATTCGATTTTAGTAAAATCAATTTTATTTTCTTTCGGTGAACGCTCAATTTCGCTAACGGCTTTAAACTTGTTAAACAGGATATAACCAAAGCAAGTAAAAAAGAGTCCAATAACGACAGCGCCAACCCATTGGATTTGCAAGAAATCTAATTTAAATAACAGGGTAAGTAAACTAAGAGCAATTAAGTTGCCGAAGAAATATTTCACTCTGCCCAGCCTTGCAACACTCAAGTTCAAATTATCAGTATAGAGACGGATCAATGAATCAAGTGAGTTAATAACGAAGGTTATGCCAACAAATGCCATCGCGATATTATAGAAACCAGCGGTCTCTAGCCCATTTGCACTGTAGTAATACAGTACTGAGAACCATATGGCGATTGGAATAGAAGGAAAAACCAACATCGCTGCCAATACTTGATAAGTACGAAGACCTCCAACAAACCGAGAAGTAAACTGGCCAATCATAATGCTCCAAGCAAACCACCAATAAAGGTAAAATTCATGGTAATCATTAAGAGGCAAAGCAAATTCGTGGATATTACCAAAGTAACCGCCAATCATCGCGATAGTGTTGGCAAACTCACCAATACTTGAGGTTTCTGAAAGAAAAGCCCCACCCCACATTAGACCAATCAATGCCAAAAATAACCAAGTAGTTGCCAAACTTAATATTTTTACGTAACGAATATTAGTACTTGAATAAACCGCTGCAGCTATGACTAAAAATACAATCAAATAGAAGCTACTAACAATAGATTCACCATCGCCAAGTTCAGGCATATACCAAGGTAAATTGGTTAATAATAAATAGGCGGTAAAAGCACAGGTACCAATAATAACTACGTTATTTACCAGTTTAACCAGTGGAATTTCAAAAAAACGTACACGAGGTTCAATCACACAAAAATAGAAACAAGTTAGAAAGTAAAATCCCCAGATAAGAAATGCCCAGTAGCCAAACTCTATCGCCAACGGGTTAGTAAATCCATATTCGGGGTTGGTTGCTAAATCAGCATATCCGGCAAATTCGGTTAACGGAAACATGATCAAGCCAACATCTAGCCCAGAGGTAAACAATATAGCAATAAAGGTAAATGTTTTAACCGGTGTTACACCGACACAGCGAATATTGCCCCACCGATATAATACAAAGGCGATGGCGGTGAAGGTAAATATCAGCCCAGCTGATAACCATGTAGTCATAGTTGTCTCCTGAGTAAGGTATTAATTAATATAAACAAGTAGTACTCCTCTTTGAGGTTTATAAAAGTACACGGCAAATTTAAGCTGAAGATTTCAATTGTCGCCATCATGAAAATATCTTGATGGCGAAAATTAAGATCTAACCGCGTACTGACGATTAACGTTAGTTAATTTTTAGATTTGGCTTTAGTGCGCAATTGCTATTAATTTTGCACTAAGCTGACAGGGGCGTTTGATGGCGATAAAACTTCTCGGCCACGAATAATGTCGGCGGCACGTTCAGCGACCATTATGGTTGGTGCATTTAAATTACCGTTAGGAATAGTTGGAAATATTGACGAATCAACAACCCTTAACCCTTCAATACCATGTACTCGGGTTTGGGGATCTACAACCGACAATTCATCTGTGCCCATTTTGCATGAACATGACGGATGGTAAGCACTTTCAACAAATTGACGAACAAAAGTGTCAATTTCGTCATCACTTTGGATACCAATGCCTGGCTGTATTTCTTCACCTCGATATTTATCTAATGCGCTTTGATTGATAATGTCTCGGGTTAGGCGAACACAGGCACGAAAACCTTCGCGGTCTTCTTCGTGCTCAAGGTAATTAAAGCGTATTTGCGGGTGTGCTTTAGGATCACTTGACAAAGCCTTAATAAAACCTCTACTTTTTGGTTTATTATGACCAACATGCACCTGAAAACCATGACCTGCAAAGGCCTCTTTGCCGTCATAACGCATCGCTGCAGGTAAAAAGTGATATTGAATATCTGGCCATTCTGCGGTTGGTTTAGAGCGAATAAATCCACAAGATTCAAAGTGATTAGTCGAGCCTAATCCTTTCTTTGTTAGGATCCAACGAACACCAATCTGCAATTTACTCCACCAATCTAACTTGCCATTTAAGGTGATCGGCTGCTTACATTTAAATTGGAAGTAGAACTCAAGATGATCTTGCAAGTTTTCGCCAACGCCAGGTAAATCATGTATCAATTCAATACCGGCATCCTCAAGGACAGCTTTAGGACCAATACCTGATAGTTGCAGTATGTGGGGCGAGCCAACAGGACCTGCTGATAAAACAACATCTTTATTAGCAGCAACGTCAACTGTTTTTCCGTTGCGTTCGTAACGTACGCCAACTGCTTTTTTGCCATTAAGTAATACTTTATGTACTAAAGCATGAGTTATCACGGTTAAATTTGCACGTGCCATTGCTGGTCGTAAATAGGCGTTAGCGGTTGAACTGCGCACCCCTTTTTTTACCGTCATGTGCATTGGTCCAAAGCCTTCTTGCTGAGTACCATTATAGTCACTGGTTGCACTATATCCGGCCTCAACACCTGCATCAACAAAGGCCTTATATAATGGGTTTTTCATCTGGTTGCCATTATTAACGCCCAGTGGTCCATTTTTTCCACGATATTCATCACCGGCAAATGCCCATGTTTCTGCTTTTTTGAAATACGGTAAACAATGAGCGTAATCCCAGTTTTGGGCGCCGTTTTCCTGCCATTCATCAAAATCACGCGCGTGTCCACGAACATACACCATGCCGTTGATTGAAGATGAGCCGCCTAATACTTTACCACGAGGGCAATGCATACGTCGGCCATCAAGATTAGGCTCTGGCTCTGTTTCAAACTGCCATGCATATTTCTTGGTATTCATCGGAATAGATAAGGCGGTAGGCATTTGAATAAAAATGCTTTTGTCACTGCCGCCAGTCTCAAGTAACAAGACTTTACTGTTGCTGTCTTCACTTAGACGGTTCGCTAATACACAACCAGCAGAGCCGGCACCGACTATAATGTAATCATAATTATCACTGTTCATTTAACACTCAACTTTATTACTTTGGTTGCCAACATTTAATTTTGGCAACTATTCAAGGCTTAAGGACGCTAACTAAGCTTTAACTTTATTAAAACGGGCTGTCTAATGGCTGTAACCCAACATACACCGCTTTTATTTGCGTGTAATAATCGAGTGTTACCAGACCATTTTCACGGCCAACGCCAGATTGCTTATAACCGCCAACAGGCATTTGAGCCGGAGAAGCACCAAAACTATTTATCCAACAAATTCCTGCTTCCATTTGATGGGTCACTCGGTGAGCACGAGTAATATCTTGTGTAAACACACCTGCGGCTAAACCAAAGTCAGTCGAGTTTGCGCGTTTTATTACCTCGTCTTCGTCATCAAATGTTAATACAGACATCACTGGCCCAAAAATTTCTTCGCGGCAAATAGTCATTTGATCAGTACAGTCGGTAAAAATAGTAGGAGCGACAAAATAACCACCCGGTGCATTGTCTGGCTGAAGGGTTTTCCCGCCATGTAATAAGGTTGCCCCTTCACTAACGCCAAGCTTGATGTATTTCATCACTAGATTTAAATGCTTTAAAGAAATCAGTGCACCAAAGTTAGTCTCTTCTACCATAGGGTCACCGGCAATTATATTTTGGCTAGTGCGCTGAAGTAACTTTTCAATAAAAACGGGATAAATAGATTTTTGAACGAATACGCGTGTACCATTGGTACAAACTTCGCCTTGAGTATAAAAATTACCTAACATCGCTGCAGAAACCGCATTATCGACATCAGCATCATCAAAAATAATTAATGGCGACTTACCACCAAGCTCCATGGTGACATCTTTAAGTGTAGTAGCGGCTGCTGCCATCACTTTTTTACCGGTACCGACTTCTCCGGTAAAAGACACTTTGGCAATTTCTGTATGATGAGACAACCACGCACCTACCTCACCGGCCCCTTGAACAACATTAAATACGCCATTAGGAATACCTGCTTCTGTAAATATCTCTGCAAGTTTTAAAGCGCCTAAAGGTGTTTCTTCTGAAGGTTTAAAAATCATTGAATTACCACAGGCAAGCGCTGGTGCTGCTTTCCAACAAGCTATCTGTAGTGGGTAATTCCAAGCACCGATACCTGCGCAAATGCCTAATGGCTCGCGACGCGTGTAATAAAAATCGCCATCTACCGACTGTTGATTACCTTCAACACCTGGCGCTAACCCAGCAAAGAATTCAATCGAGTCTGCACCTGATGCTACATCGACTACTGAGGCTTCTTGCCATGGCTTACCTGTATCAAGTACTTCTACTTTAGCCAACTCATCGTTACGTTCACGTAATAAGGCAACCGCTTTAAGTAAAATACGACTTCGCTCAATTGCGCTCATTGCAGACCAAGTAGCAAATCCACGTTGCGCGCTTGCAATTGCCTGCTGTTTAATTTTTTCGTCAGCAACTTCAACTTTGTAGATAACTTTCCCTGTTGCTGGGTTAATTACTTCAAATGTTTCGCCGCTATCATTTGCCATGTAGGCACCATCGATAAAGTTTTTATAACATACTAATGACAAGATATTTCTCCATACTGCTTAAGCAGATCGACTATAAATTTTTTACAAAATTGCTCGGCTTGCCTGAACTCTTCTTCAGGACTTGGGCTTAATGCACTACGTAACCAAAAACCATCTATCATAGCTGCTGCCTGCTTAGTGGCGATGAGTGCTAAATCGTCATTTAATAATTGACGAAAAGAAAAAAGTAGATTGCTGTGCAAGCGCTTGCTGTTTATATTTTGTAGCCTTGCCAATCCTGGTTCATGCATTGATTGCGCCCAGAAACTAAGCCAAGTTTTTGTTGCGGGTTTAGAACGTTGCAATTGAGTGAAATTAGCCTCAATAATCATCATAAGTCGATCGGCTGGCTCAAGATGTTGACCTCTAACACGTTCGAGTAGCGCTAACTTCAATTGTTCAAGCAAGTGTTTAACGGTTGCTTCTACTAATTGCTGCTTGCCACCAAAGTAATGACTAATAATACCTGACGATAAGCCAGCGATCCGACTGATCGTTATTATTGTGGTGTTTTGTAAACCAAATTGTGCGACGGAATCTAAGGTAGCATCAATTAACTGTTGTTTACGTAAGGGCTTCATTCCAATTTTAGGCACTGACTTCTCGAATATTATTTTTAATTGAACGTTCAATTAATTATAATTCTAACGGTTCTGAATGAAATTATCAAGTTACTGTTATCGTTCTAGAGTGAAGGTAAGTCTATAAAATCATTTTAAATCAATATAATAAGCTACATATATGGGTATAAATATACTTTAAAACTTATAATAATAGTTAGTATACGAACTATATTTTAGGTTATAAATTGATGAGCGAGTGTAAATAAACCGCTATTTTTTAATCACGGCTAATAAATAGCGATAGATTAATTGGCTGTTTTTAATGAAATTTTAAAAATTTAACGTCAGAGTACTTGAATTTTCGCTGGGTCTTACATCAATCCACTGTTAACAAATATCTTCAGTGATCGTACTTTAAGGTGAATTGCTCGTTTAAGGGAGGGAATATGCCGCAATATGACTGTAATGTAGAACGCTCAATACGAAGCATTTGTTATTAGTATCATTCATTGCGGCTGTAGAAATTATTGATCTAGTTTGGTGTGTTACTTACCCTCTAGAAAGGCTAAACATTGGGCATTGTTACCTCGAAAGATCACCCTTTCGGACTTGAGACCTAACTGATATTGATACATAGGATCATAGTATTCTTCAAGTAATGGCTTTAACCAATCTAAATGATAGTGCGTTAGACCCTTTTGCTGTTCAGTGAATGCCTTAGTTTGAAGTATCTGTAGTTGTGCATATCTTTCTGTACCTAAACGTTTACGTACTTTAAATAAGCCGTGTGCTAAATATTCACTAAAGGCGATAAAACCTTGCTCTACGCCATACGCTGTTTGATATTGCGCAGTCATCTTTATAATATATTCTTGGAATATATGTTCAAGACGGTAGTCCAAACTTTCTTCAATGACCACAATTGGCGCTAATGTCATTGCTTGTCGCAAACTTTCAGGTAAATGTACGCTACCAATTAATCGCCCTTCATCCTCTAAGATCAACGGTTTATCTAAACTATAATTACCGGTAATGTATAATTCAGCCAATTTATTTTCAAAGTCTATCTGGCTGGGTTGTGCGGTAACAAAACCACCAAAACTTGAGCCGCGATGACCTGCAACCCCCTCTAAATCAAGACTATTGCTACAATGAGCAAGAAAAGGCGTTTTACCACTGCCGGTATTACCAGCTAAGATAGTTAATGGATGTAGAGCAAGTTGCTCTAGCTCGTTGAGTAAAAATTGACGAAGTGCTTTGTAACCCCCGATAAGCAAAGGATAATTAATACCTGATTCTTTTAGCCAACGCTGTACCGTTTGAGAGCGTAAACCGCCACGAAAACAATATAAATAGCCTTGCGGGTTTTGCTGAACAAAACTTTGCCATTGTGCCAAGCGATTATCTTTACTTTGTCCACAAACAAGTTCATTGCCAAGGTTAATGGCGGCCGCTTGTCCCTTTTTTTTGTAGCAGAGCCCTACCTCCGCTCGTTCATCATTATTCATTAGCGGAAAGTTAACAGATTGGTTAAAAGCGCCTTTTTCAAATTCAATAGGAGCGCGAACATCCATCAAAGGAATTTTATTGCGAATAATAGTGCGAAAATCGCTGCTGTCTAGTCGCTCTGTGGCAGCGGTGTTTATAATCATTACAATAAACTCACTGTAGGCGAAGTTGCAGCCACTAGTTCACCAATAGGTTGAAGATTCAGACCATTTTCTCGGCATAAAGCTTCAAAGGCTAGCTTACCTGATGGCTGAACAGCAACCAGTAAACCACCGCTAGTTTGCGGATCACATAAAAGTGTTTTTTGTTTAGGGGTTAACGGGCCAACATGTTCCCCATAACTGGTAAAGTTACGTTCACAGCCACCCGGTATACAACCTTGGTCAATGTAATCATTAACAAAGTCAATACAAGGTATTTGCTTAAAATCGACAATAGCAGCAACATTGCTACCCTGACACATTTCTAAAAGATGTCCTAAAAGTGCGAAACCGGTGACATCTGTCATTGCCGTAACAGTTTCTAGAGCTGCAAATTTTTGACCGATTATGTTTAAAGCTTTCATTTCTTGTGGCGCTAGGTGTGCATGTTCAGCTAATAATTTACCTTGCTTTTCAGCGGTAGTCATAATGCCAATACCTAACGGTTTAGTGAGATACAATAGATCGCCAACACCTGCGGTATTATTACGTTTTATTTGCTCATTATTGATTAAACCGGTAACGGCTAATCCAAAAATAGGCTCAGGTGCATCAATAGAATGTCCACCCGCTAAAGGGATCCCAGCTTCAGCACAAATAGCTCTAGCGCCATCAAGTACTTGTTGGGCAATTTCAGGCGCTAAAATATTGACTGGCCAACCTAAAATAGCAATTGCCATTATCGGCTTACCACCCATAGCATAAATATCACTGATGGCATTACACGCTGCGATTTTACCAAAATCAGTGGGATCATCAACTATCGGCATAAAGAAATCGGTAGTTGAAATAACGCCTTGGCCATTGCCTATATCAAAAACGGCTGCATCATCTTTAGTGCTATTACCCACCAATAGTTCTTTGTGTTCAGGCAATACCAGTGAAGATTTAAGCATTACATCAAGTACCGATGGGGAGATCTTGCAGCCACAACCGGCGCCGTGTGAGTATTGGGTCAAGCGAATTGGTGTCATAAGGATTCAATAAAGTAAAAGCAATAGGCTAATTTACAGTAATATTGGCACCGTTACACCTTTGTATTACGATATAGCTGTTGATGTGAGGATAAATATTGAAATTACGGTTAATATTTGACTGGTTGGGGCATGTTATAACAACAAAATAGGCATTATTGCCTATTTTGTTTAATAGGTTACTTATTAATTAAGCTGTCCGCACTTTACTTAATCCATTCAATTAAGATTAAGAAATAAGGCAAGCCTGCAACACTTTATTATTTACGCGCAACTATATGAACAGCACTAGTGGAACGCTCTAAAAATGCGCCTTCACAGTAAGCAAAGTAATATAACCATAGACGTTTAAATGTCTCATCATAACCAAATTGAGTAAGATCAGACCAAGAAACTAAAAACTTTTCACGCCAATGTGCTAGTGTTTGCGCATAATCTAGACCAATATCATCAAGCTGTTCAACAACAAGACTACTATGTTTGGTAATATTATCTGAGAGTACATTTACCGAAGGTAAAAAACCACCTGGAAAAATATAACGCTGAATAAAGTCTACGTTACTTCTATAGTAATCAAAACGTTGGTCGGCGATAGTGATAGACTGTATGAGTAATTTACCGCCATTTTTCAATAAATCATTACATTGTTTAAAGAAGCTAGGTAAAAATTCATAGCCAACGGCTTCAATCATCTCAATTGAAACGACTTTATCAAATGACCCTGTTAAATCGCGATAGTCTTGTTTGAGTAAAGTGATCTTATCTTGTAATCCTAACTTTTCAATACGCGACTGGGCATAACTAAATTGTGCGTCAGAAATAGTTGTTGTCGTTACTTTACAGCCATAATTTTGTGCTGCATATATAGCTAAACCGCCCCAACCTGTTCCAATTTCTAGTAAATGATCACTCTCACATAAAGATAAACGCTGACAAATCGTTTCAAGTTTATGGAGTTGAGCTTCGTCTAATGTGGCATTTTTGCTCGGATAAATTGCAGACGAATACATCATTTCTGGGTCAAGAAAACGCGTATATAATTCGTTACCAAGGTCATAATGAGCAAGAATATTTTTCTTTGAACCTAATTGAGTATTTCTATTCTGCCAATGAGTTATACTGTTCTTAAACTTGTTTAACCATGACTTTTTTGACTCAAGGCTATCAGTTTCTTGTTGTGCTTTAGCAAAAATTCTAATGACATTAGTAAGATTAGGACTGCTCCATTTTCCTTCGATAAAGGCTTCGGATACACCGATACTGCCACCTTTAACAAAATCACGGTAAACACTTATATCATGTATATTGATCTTTCCTTTGAGCGGCGAGCTTCCTGGTGCTTCAGGGAAAATGTTATGCTCTGTTCCTTCCACAACTTCTAATTGGCCATATGATAACTTCGAAAAGACAGAATGAACCATGTCACGACAACGCTTATCTATCCAATTCGCTGTCTGCAAAGTTCTAACACCTTCAATTTGTTCCATTTGGTACTCCTTCATCTTATTTTACAATCTATATATTAATTTGATTTTTGATAGCCAATAAAGGGTATCCGCTTAACGAACAACCTTACTGCTTGCCAGTAGATGCCCCAAACAACTTTTACTGTCATTAAAGGAAGTTGACACCAGATTGCCAACAAACTTTTCTTAGTAAATGGCTTCTTTTTCATAACAAGACTGGCATCGAATAATTTACTTACTTCGCCTGTCTCTTCATTAATTGTTTTGTTTTCAATTTTAACCAGTAGCTTATCGTGTTCAGATGACGGTGGCTTTACATGCCAAAAATATGTCATTGCCATATCCATAAAGGGTGAAACCTGAAACTCTTTTTTACTGGTATTAGCTGTTTTTTTATTGAGTAAATTAACTAGATAAAAATGTCTTTCATTCCAAGGGGTATTGCTAACCTCTGCTAACATTTGAGTACATTCATTTTTTTCGTTATAACAAAAATAAAAATTAGCTGGGCTAAAATATATACCAAAACATCTAACTTGTACCAGCATGACAATTTTAGCTATCTCATTGTGCCCATCTAATAGAACAACTTTCTGTTTTATACGGTCCTTAAGAGAGGATAGTTCACCCTTTACATAATCTTTTTCAACAAAGCGTAAAGGATGAAACCACGAAAAACCAAAAATCCCCATACTGTTACTATTATTTTCTACATCATCAACGTCTATCGCGAGCATATACAAAGAGTAATCAAAACTATGCGCCTTAGGACTAAAGCGACGGTGAATTATATTACCTTGATAAATATTGCTTTTGTTGAATAATTCAGACATTTTTAGCCTTTAACAGTAGGTGCTATATAACATTCAAATTTATTAGCCACTTCTACAGCACTTCTAACACCATCTTCATGAAAGCCATTATGCCAGTAAGCTCCGGCAAAGTGCGTATGATCGACACCACAAATGAGTGATCTGCTTTTTTGAGCGGTGATTGAATCAGCAGAAAAAATAGGATGGTGATAGGTAAATTCTCTTAATATTTTTTTCGGATCAATATCTTCTTTCTGGTTTAATGTCACACAAAAGGTATGCTGACTTTCTATGCCTTGCAAAATATTCATATTGTAAGTAACACTTGCTGCCTTAGAGCGATCTTGACTGAGCTGGTAATTCCAACTTGCCCACGCTTTCTCGCGATCAGGTAAAAGTGTTTTATCGGTATGTAAAATCACAGAATTGGCACTGTAAGGCATAGCAGATAGGATGCTATTTTCATTATCAGTTGCATCATTTAACAAGGCAAGGGCTTCATCTGAATGACAGGCAATAACAACTTCATCAAAGGTCTCACTAGCGCGCTCGTTAAAGTGCAAGTGAACTTTGTCGTTGCTACGCGTAATCCCTGAAATATCAGCATTAAGTATTATATTATCTTTAAATGGCGCACATAATGGCGTTAAGTAACTTCTAGAGCCTTTTGGTATAACGTACCATTGAGGCCTGTCAGCGATATTAAGTAAACCATGGTTATGGAAAAATTGTACAAAAAACTTAAATTCAACATCTTCCATTTGCGCTAATGAACTTGACCAAATAGCAGCAGCCATGGGTAAAATATAATGCTCAGCAAAAAATGCGCTGAAATTATTATCAGTTAAAAATTTACCTAATGTTAACCCTTCCTGATAATCATTGTGCTGATAAATACTTTTACAAAGTTTATTGAAGCGTAATATTTCTTTAACAAGAAACCAGAACTTTGGATTAAATATATTTCTTCTTTGCGCAAATAAAGTATCTAAGTTATGGCCATTGTATTCCAGTCCTGTTTGACAGTTGTGAACAGAAAAACTCATCTCAGTAGCTTGTTTACCAATACCAATCTCTGACAATAAAGCCAAGTAATTAGGGTAAGTTTTATTGTTAAAAACAATAAAACCTGTATCTATGGCAAAAGTTTCATCGGCGATTTCAACGTCTACTGTGGCGGTATGACCACCGATTTTGTCATTTTTTTCAAAGACAGTTACTTGGTGCTTTTTTGAGAGTAAATAAGCCGCGGTTAAA
This sequence comes from Colwellia sp. BRX8-7, assembly GCF_014077275.1. NCBI lineage: Bacteria > Pseudomonadati > Pseudomonadota > Gammaproteobacteria > Alteromonadales > Colwelliaceae > Colwellia > Colwellia sp. BRX8-7. Next base: position 27,782 of record NZ_JACGVP010000008.1, read on the forward strand.
CCAGAGATACCAGAGCCAATAATAGCAATGTGCTTCATGCTTTTTATTTCCTTAAAATAATTGATTGCCAAAGAGATGCAGGTAAAAAAGAGAATAACTTTAAGGTCAACGTAAGCCTTTTTGGAAAGTGCAAATAATTAGCTCGGCGGTTAACACCTTTAAAAATTCGTGTAGCGGCTTCTTCACTAGATAATAGAAACGGCATATCGAAGGTGTTTTTTTCTGTTAAAGGCGTCTTGATAAACCCAGGATGTACCAATGTTACACCAATATTTTCAGCCACCAGATCAAGTCGTAAACTATTCGCTAAATAATCCATACCTGCTTTTGAGGCACCATATGCTTCACTTCTTGGAAAAGGGACGATTGTTGCACTAGAACTAACAAATACCACCTGCCCACCTTTGTTAGTGAGCGGCAAGAAAAATTCTAAAAGAGCACCTAATGATGATAAATTTGTTGCAATAATATCACTAAATAGTTTGCCGTCGAAATGCTTAGCATCGTCGATGTAACGGCAGTCGCCTGCATTTAATATCATGATATCGATTTCTTTGATATCAACAGCAGCAGACTCTATCTGGGCAGGTTTGGTCATATCGAATACCAATGTTTTAAAAGCCTTACTGCACAGCTTATCTAATTTACTTTTATCACGTCCACAAGCAATAACATTGTCACCCTGCGCTAAATATTTTTCATATAAAGCGTGGCCAATACCTGAAGTGGCGCCTGTGATTAAAACAGTACGAATTGCCATTACTTTGCCGCCTTTTGCTTAATTAATTTTATTAGCTTACCTAAAACAGGTAATTGTTCATAAAGCATTGAGCCAAGATCTAAGTAATCTCGGTGGTAAATGACTTTATCTTCATAACCTTTAATATGGGAGTGGCCTATTACAGTGATAAGTTTACCTTTATTCAACTTGGGGTGTTGATATGACATCGTCCAATAAATAGCAGCTTGATCTTTTTCAGCAATAATATTAGTAATAACAAAATCACAAGTCGATAGATTTTGATATAAATTTTGAAAATATTCAAATAAATTATCAAAGCCTTTAAGCTCATGGATGGGGTCAATAAAAATAACATCACGATGATAAATCTTTGACAGAAGATCTAGATTGTCGGTAGAAAGAGTTTGATAAACGTTAACAAAATTATTTAACCAAAACGGCGAAGTGGTAGATGTATCCTGTGGGGCATTATTTTGCATTGCTGTTACCGTAATGGCATTAGCTAATCATAGAAAGTTTGATTAGCTAAAATTATAAGTAAGCCAGTTATACCTTATAGAAAGCGAGAGCTTTTAACCTAGCTTCTTTATGGTCAACAACTGGTGGCCAGTAAATATTTTTTTTGTTTTTTTCTATAAACAAATGCGGAAAGTGAATATTTTTATCTGGAACACTTCCCAACTCTGGTAAATACTTACGGATGAAAATGCCTTTTGGATCAAAACGTTCACTTTGTCTTATCGGGTTGAAAATTCTAAAGTATGGCTGTGCATCACAACCGGTACTTGCTGCCCATTGCCAGCCACCATTATTAGAGGCTAAATCACCATCGATTAGCTGACTCATAAAATACTTTTCACCAAGACGCCAGTCGATTAATAGATGCTTAGTCAAGAAACTTGCGACAACCATACGAAGTCGATTATGCATCCAACCCGTTTGATTGAGTTGTCTCATGGCGGCATCTACTAGCGGATATCCTGTTTTACCCTGACACCAAGCATCAAACAAACCTTTATCATAATGCCAATGAACGCCTTGGTACTTCTCATTAAAGCACTGGTGTTTAGAAAGCCTTTGTTCATGAAACATTAAATTTCTATAAAATTCACGCCATATGATTTCATTTAACCATGAAAATTCTTGACTATCTGAAGCGATTAATATGTCTGGGTAGGCGTTAATTAAAGTTCTTAATATATACCTGGGACTAATGACACCAGCAGCTAAATAAGGTGACAACCCCGAGGTGCCCTTAATGGAAGGGATATCTCTTTGATCGTGATAATCAGATATTTTTTCATTAAAGAAAGTAGGAAGTACATGTTTTTCAATGTCACCAACAAGTGGCCAACCAGAAGATATACTTGCATCAGAAAGAGTATCTGCTGATGGTACTTTAGCGGTACTAGTTTCTATTTTACCTAAATAATCAAAGCTATGTTGCTTAACATAAGTCAACCAGGCACGTTTAAAAGGAGTAAAAACCTTATACATCTGGTTAGATAAATTAAGAACTTTTCCCTTAGGCACAATAACATCAGCTTCAAATAAACTGAGCTTTATACCCAGTGCAACAATAGCTTTATCACGTTTTTGTTCATTAAATTCGACTTCACTGTTGGCAACAATCTCATTGATATTTTCTTTTTCACAACGCGCTTGTAAGTATGAAACCTGATCTTCAAAAGTAGCGGCGTCAACTAATTCTAATTCAATACCAGCTGACAGAAGCTCTTCACGAAGTGCTATGGCATGGCGTTTTATAAAATCAATCTTTATAGCAGACCAATCATGCTGCTGCCATTGTTGTTCAGAGATGAAAAAAATGGCTTTAAGGGGAGCATTATCTTGATTGTTTTTTAAAAAATACTGTAATGCGGGATTATCATGACTTCTAAGATCATTGCGAAACCAAAGTAACAAATTTTATTCCTTTATCATTGACTGAAAGTAATTTTGCCCGTTTAACAAATTTTATAATCATTGCTAATGGTAAACAGCCAATGACTGATGCTTTATTTTATAAATAGTACAACATTTTATAAAATAAACATCTGGCCTTTGACTGATACTCTATTTTGTAAAGCCGATGACTTAATTAATTTGAGAAGCATTAATATGAATATCTTAACCTTAGTGCATCAGGATAAGGTGCTAAATAAGATTGATTTGTTAAATAATCTTTAGGGTACTGTAATAGGTAATGCTTGATTAACGTTAAAGGAACAACTAATGGCACAAGTCCTTCACGATAAGCATCTATCTGATCACAAAGCTCTTGTCGTTCATTAGCTTTGAGATGCTGTGAAAAATATCCTTGAATATGGGCAAGAGTATTTGCGTGTTTTTTACGAGTCGCTTTTATTTTTAGTGCAGTCATTAGCCCTAAAATATATTCGTCAGCCATATCAGCAAGCGGCATATCCGCTCTCGCTAACAATCGACCTAAATCTTTGTAAGCAATTAAATCATGACTCATTACTGTGTACTTATATTTGCTGTGAAATGTTGTTAATTTGTGTTTAGTAAGCCCTGTAGCAATGAGATTTTGCCAATGCTTGTAAGCAAATACACGAGCGACAAAGTTTTCACGAAGCACCATATCATTTAAGCGGCCATTTTCTTCACAAGGCAGTAGTGGGTTAGCTTCCATAATAACTTTAGCAAACGCACCTATGCCGTCAGATGGTAACGCGTGACCGCCTGGATTGTAAACTTTAACCCTTTCCATACCACAACTTGGACTTTTAGCACAAAAAATATACCCACTTAAATCTTTAGTAGCTTTGGCGACTTTTTCACCGTAAAGCTGAAGTGCTTGTGTAACATCACCACTGCCATCAGGACGAGATACATGAATGACATCGTCCTTTTTTATTAAACGAATTGTCGGCCTTGGAATAGGTAGACCTATTGCGACTTCAGGACAAAAAGATTTATACGTTACGTGATTACTAAATTCTTTTATACAAAAAGTCGAAGGTTTGTTACTGGCATCAAAGCGAACTTTCTCGCCAAGCAAACAAGCACTAATGCCAATAAGTAAATCTTCTTTGTCGACTGAGTGAATCATATTTTTCCCTAAAAATGTTAGAACATCTGCTTACCTAATAGATAAAGGAACCTATTGGATTCAGCAATTTATTAATGCCCTGTGTAAAATGCATTGCGTCATTAGCTACAGTATAACAAAGGCAGCCACTGCTTGAAATTGGATTATGAAGATGTTCACCATCAAGCATAATAAAATCACCCTTTACATATTCACCCTTTTCATCATGAAAAGAACCTTCTAATAATAACGTTAACTCAAAACCTTTGTGGGTATGTTGTGGAACAGAGCCGCTTGGCTCCATGTGCAACAAATTAGTATGAATTTCATTTTCATCAAGCTGTACACGTTTTCTTGCTAATTTACCTATATGTGCTGTTTTTCCCAACATCATATTATTCAATACGCTAGGTAATTGATAAGACTTATCTTTAAAACTGATAATTTTATTTTCAACCGGTTGCATAACATCAATCGCATCAGAATCTGTGATGCTATTAATCATGTCATCAAAATTTATCGCTAGAATACCTTCAGCAACTAAATCGCCACCACTGTGAGTGATATTTGTAGCTGACTCATCAAAATTCAATTCTGCTACTTGGTCAGTCAACAGTGATATTTTCTGTTGGCAAGTCGGACACATACTAGCGTGAATGGAAATACCTGCAGACAAAGAAGCGGGTAAATCACCATTAACAAACGACTGTATTAACTCAAATTTCGGGTGATGTTTAATCATGATTTTCTCCTAACTGCACTTTGAGTTTCGCTAAAGCTAAACGCAAACGAGATTTTATAGTACCTAGAGGTAGATTTAGATGGTTCGCTAGTTGTTCTTGAGACATTTCCATAAAATAGAAACCTTTAACAACTTGCTGTTGTGCTTCTGGTAATTTTTCAATTACTGATAAAAGCTCTTTATTTTCAAGATGATCATCAAATGATTCTTCTTCACTCACTTGGCTTTCTGCTAATGGCCAAATGTCATCACTGAGGTTGTCTTCTTTGTTGCCCTTAATCTTACGTAACATGTCAAAAGTGACATTTCGCATGACTGTATAAACCCAAGTCGTAGCAGCTCCTTTGTCTTTATCAAATAAATGGGCTTTGCGCCAAACATTACTCATGGTCTCTTGAACCACTTCGCTAGCTTGAGCTTCATTAGGGAATTTACCCCGGGCAATTCGTTGAATTTTAGGTGCAAAAAATTGAAACAAATCGGTGAATGCTTTTTTATCTCTTGTGCATGCTACGTCGTTAAGCCACTGACAAAGCTGAGGATGATTAATTTTTTCTGTCATGTTACTAGATTTAACACTTGTCACTGTGCTTAGCAAGTTAGTTTGCATCACTTCTATCACCGCTTTTATTATATTTAGATGCTTATACGGATACAAATGAATAAAGATCACTAATTAATATATTTATTTATCTATAACAGATTGAACCAATTCTTTTGCGGCTTGAAAATCATGATCAATAACAAATGTAGCTTTTATGTCTAAATCTATTGGTAGCAACTCTAGCCATCTTGCAATAACCCAGCTTGGACGAGTGATTTCTTTTTGCTGATATAAATCATCTAAGTCCGGATTGTTCGTGAATACGTTTGCTAAAGACTCTGACAACTCAGAGAGTGAAGTATCGACTGAAGATTGTGACCAATGTTGAATTTGCTTTACATCACCAAAATACAATTTATCGCTATCCAAGGTTAACGTATTAATTTCTACTAATGATTTACATTTAACATCAATTTCTAATATTCCGTCATCTCCTTGATCAAAATTAATAATTTCGACCCAGCTTCCCCACAATGAATTTGAAATATCATTGTTGCTATTCTTCGACCATATAATGAAGCCACCATTTTTAGAAGCAATACCCACCATTTTTAAATAGCGCGGTTCAAATATTCTTAATTTGGTAACTCCCTCAGGTAGAAGGAATATAGGCAAAGGAAAAACAGGTAGATTGATTGTAGTTATTTTCATATATTTATTACTTCTATTATCTTATTAATATATACGTGCATGAACAAAAAATGATCACAATTATATAAAAAATCATTTAAGCCGGGGCTAAAACATCTATATAAGTAACCTATGAATCAAAGGTAAACTACATTTAGTCAGGCCACTATGCTTGAATCAAAGCCGATAGATATTAATTGTTCATTACTATCGTTATTGTTTGTTATACGTTAAAAAACAAGCAATCGATCACATAAAGATAAGTAACAGGCAAAAAAAAGCCCCATAGGCTGGGGCGTAAAAATATGCATATAAATAGGTTATGCATTAAAGAGTAAAACTATGTCTTAGTCAGAGTCAGAGTCACTATGTCATGTCGATAAAGATTAACTGTTATCGTCATATTTAGTTATACGTTATTGGCCAGATAATCGATCACTTAAAAGTAAATAATAAGCAAAAAAAAGCCCCATAGGCTGGGGCATAAAAATATGCATATAAATAGGTTATGCATTAAAAGGTAAAACTATGTCTTAGTCAGAGTTACTATGTCGTGTCGATAAAGATTAACTGTTATCGCCATGTTTAGTTATACGTTAATGGCCAGATAATCGATCACTTAAAAGTAAATAATAAGCAAAAAAAAGCCCCATAGGCTGGGGCATAATATCAACTAATTAGAAAATGTAATACGACCTATTAATCAAGAATTACGGTATCGATAACATGGATAACGCCATTAGTCGTATTAATATCTGTTATGACTACATTCGCACCACCAATGACCAGCGAGCCGCTTACAGCATCGATACCAACAGATATCTTGGTGTTAGATAATGTTGATAGTGTTTTACCATTAGCAGCATAGGCATCAACAGAACTCAAAGATACTTCACCGACCACATGAGTAAGTAAAACTTCGGTTAATGCTGTTTTATCAGCTAAGAGCGCATTCAATACATCACTATCAATTTTTTCAAATGCTGAATTTGTAGGAGCAAAAACTGTAAATGTTTTAGTTTCATCTGCAAGAGTATCTACTAAATCAGCTGCGGTAAGCGCAGTCACTAACGTAGAAAAATTATCAGGGTCAGCAAGAGCTACCTCAACAATAGAATTTGTTGGTGCATCAGTTTCTACTAGTGGCATAATTATGTTATCAATAACATGAATAACGCCATTATCAGCCATTACATCAGCAGTACTAACCTTAGCACCGTTAACAAAAAGTGTTGAATTAGAAAATGACAAAGCAACATTATCGCCATTAGCGGCTTCAGCGGTGTTAGACGAAGATTGGGCTAAGGTTATCGCGCCATCAGCTAATACTTTTCCTGGGATGACATGGTACAATAATATGTTGGACAACTGTTCAGTTGACAGGTTTGTTAGTGTGTCAGCGGGTAATTTTGCAAATGCGGCATCAGAGGGTGCAAATACAGTAAAGTCACTTTCTAAATCGGCTAATACCGTATCTAACCCTGTAGCTTGTAAAGCACCAACTAAAGTAGTGAAACTACCGTTTGCAATTGCTACATCGACTATGCTCATCGCTGGTGTAGGTACTTCGACATCACCGATGATAACCGCATCGATAACGTGTATGATTCCGTTAGTCGTATATATATCTTTAATGATGATATTTGCACCACCAAAAGTCAGCATATCTGTATTGGTATTTATGTTTAATGGAATTAATGCCGTCGAAGCTGTTTCAACCATAGCGCCATTAAGTGAGTATGCCGTAACTGAGTCTACCGCAATCTCAGGTATAACATGTTGCAGCAATATGCTACTTAATACTTCAGTATTATCAAGCAGTGTATTTATGGTTGCCTCACCAATAAGGGCAAAGGCCGCATCTGTCGGTGCAAAAACAGTGAAATTAGCCGAAGCATCTGCGAGTACTACATCTAATTCAGTTGCTTGTAATGCGGCGACTAAAGTCGTGAAGTTACCATTTGCTACCGCTGTTTCGACGATGTTACTTGTAGGTTGTACGATGTCTGAAGGTGGTAATAAAACAGCATCAATAACATGAATAATACCATTATCTGTTTGAATATCAGCGATAATAACGGTTGCAGCGTTCACTAGCAATTCGTTATCTGGCGATAGAGATAAACCAACTGAGTCACCATTGACCATACTAACCGTAGTACCGGCTAAGCTAATTGCCGTAGTGGCATCGACCTCCCCTGTAATTACGTGGTAGGTGAGTATGTTAGATAATGTATCGGTATCGGCGAGTAAGGCATTAATAGTGTCGTCTCCCAATAAAGCAAATGCATCATCTGTTGGAGCAAAGACAGTAAAAGAACTGTTGGTGTCAGCAAGTGTTGCATCTAGTCCTGTAGCCTGAAGTGCTGCGACTAATGTAGTAAAACTGCCATTACTAATAGCAGCATCAACAATGGTTATTTTTTCTTTTTGTGTCTCTGTTGCTTTATCATCATTACAAGCTTGTAGAAAAAACATACTTATAATGGTTACTGTTAATACTTTAAAATATTTCACTTGGCTTCCCTTATACGTTTATTAAGTTAATTTCATTTCAAATTACGTATAAAAAAAAGACAAAGATCACTATATTTTGATAAAATATTAAATAATTTTTTGAATGATCTTATAAGATTAATACTTCGTATTAATTTAGTTATTCTAATCATTGGATGTACCTATGAATTATCTTATTACCGGTGGAACTGGCCTCATTGGCCAAGCATTGATTAAATCTATAAATACGGACAAAAACACGATTACGGTGTTAACTCGAAATATTAAATCTGCGAGTTCAGTCATAAACAAAAAAGTCCGGTTTATTGATAAACTTTTACTTACCAACATAGAAAGCACTGATATTGTTATTAATTTAGCCGGCGAGCCTATTGCTGATAAGCGTTGGTCACAAGAGCAAAAAAATAGAATTTGTCAAAGCAGATGGGATATTACTGAAGAAATAGCACAGTTAATTTCTATCGCAGAAAAACCACCAAGTTTGCTTATTTCTGGCAGTGCAATTGGTATATATGGTCGACAAAACAGTCAAGCCATTGATGAAACCTTTAAAGATTTTCATCAAGAATTTACTCATGAAGTCTGTGCAAAGTGGGAAGAAAAAGCGTTACTTGCTTGTTCAGCAAATACTAGGGTTGCTCTATTACGTACCGGGATAGTATTAGATAAGAGTTCTGGTGCCTTAGCTAAAATGTTATTACCGTTCAAATTAGGTGTTGGCGGGAAGATCAGTAAGGGCGATCAAGTTATGTCTTGGGTGCACATTGACGATATGGTCTCTGCAATATTACATATAATTGATAATGACAACTTGTCAGGACCAGTAAACATGACATCTCCTAATGCGGTAACCAATGAAGTATTTTCAAAAGCTTTATCAAAATCACTTCATCGTCCTAGCCTTTTCACTACGCCAGCCCCACTACTTAAACTTATCTTTGGTGAAATGGCAGAGTTGTTGCTGTATGGACAAAATGTGGTACCACAAAAACTATTAAATAGCGGTTTCGTTTTTAAACATAATAAAATTGAAGCCGCTTTAACTGACCTACTACAATAACTTAATTAGACTGACAGCTTTGGTTTGTTGTTTCCTTATCAAAAAACAATGTTATTTCAGCAACCTGAACACCAAATTTAGACATAGCAGTTTTGTTAAAGACCTTATTTTCATCTAACTGATACATCCAATCATCCATAGCAACTTCCATTATGTCACCATCAAGGTTTAACGATAATGTATATTGAAACTGAAAAGCAAAACCTTGATGCTTGCCAATAGCATCACCGACAACATCTTCTGCACCGCCGACATAACTTCCATCAGATAGTTTAGTCAATTGCCAATTACGGTAGCTTATTTCACCGTCATCAAAGTAAAATTTTTCTGCAAGTACACCCTGATCTTCTTGCCAACTTCCTTCAATTTCGACACAAAAACGTCTTTTAACTTCATTGGTATAATCTTGAACTATTCCCCAAGCAATAACCTTACCATCAAAGTAAGATTTTATATCAAATGGCTTAGCTACTGGTTTGTATTCCTCTAACTCTACCGAACAGCTAGAAATAAATAAGCTTGTGGTAATAAAAGCTAGAGTTCTTATATATTTATTCATCTTTGTTAATTCCTAATAATTCAAGCCTAAGCTTAGGTTCACTGGTATTTTTTGATAACCATATATCGAGAAAAAGTTGACTAAATTCTTGCTGTTCAATTTCACCAATAAGATCGTTATTAAAATAAAAAGTACTCTTATTATTACTGACATATAAAGACAAACTATCGCCCTCTTTAATATCAGGCCATATTTTTTCAAGCATAGGTAGATAGCTTTCAAAGTTTTCTCTTGGTACACCTAAATGCTGCCATTGCTCGACTGTTCGTTCAATTAAGTCTTTACTTGAAATGTCGGTCAAATAGTTAATCTGGTATAACAATTTTTCATCCGTTAACTCAATCGGATATTTTCCAGAAGTTGTCAGTAATTTACTTTTGTACAGGTCCCAAAAAAGCACAGAAAAAGTTGTTTGACCAACAGGTATATAAACCTGCTCTGTAAGAATATTATTTAATGTGTCTGGCTTGATATCATCAGTTGCTAACACTTGAACGGTAATAAATTGTTGTAACATGGTGATAACGATCAATCGAACATAAAATTTAAGCATGATTTACCTCTTGGGTAATAATTTTTGATTTCAAATAAAAAAACAAAATAAACAATGTCCCCCATACCAACGCTAAAAGGGTATAAGTTGTAAGCATAGAATAACCAAAATCAACCGCTGATAATTTATAACCAGCAATATAACTTAATGGTGATATTAATCCTCCTATCACTAATTGAAGGACCTTAGAAGAAGCTAAAAATTGTAAGCTATGACAAATGGTGGCGGCAAAACTAGCCCACAACATCATCAGCCAAAAAGGAATATGAGCTTTTTCAATAAAAATAAAAATATTGAGCTGCTGTAATAATGAATCAACACCAATACCAATGACGCTGACCAACAAGATTAACAACAATTCTTTATAATTCTTAGATTGAAAAAACAAGTGGGCAAGTAGAAGCATAAAGGCGAATGGAATAAAATTATTACCCCAATAAACCAAGCCAAACCATGAAACATTAAAACCAATTAAATTAATCAACATATATTTATCAAATCAACCTTTTTTTCTATATACGTATCAATAAGAGAATAAGATCTATCCACCTAGGTTTAGCACAACTTATATGGAATATTTGTTCTTGTATAAGCTAGCGGCACCACCATTGCTAAAATTAAACGGAAATACATTTTGCTTTGATAGTATAAGTTTTATACCGCATGAGTAACATTGTGAAACCTATGATGATTACACTAGAGGTTATTAGCGTTGCAATGTTCTGTGCTAACAGTTTAGAGAGCGGTACCTACAAAAGCCTAGAGCGTAAAAATGCCCGTTAGCAAAGTAAAAGTATCGCTATATACTTTATACCCAAAGTTCATTCTGAGCGGTAAGCTCTCCTGGTGAATCTCCGGTATTAACGACACCACAAGGTTCTATAAGCATTATTTTACATTCATCTTTTGCATGAGGTTTATGTTCAACGCCTTTTGGCACAACATACATTTCACCCGCAAGAAGGTCCACTTTGCCATCCCTAAACTCAATACTCATAGCACCTTCTATAACAAGGAAAACTTCGTCGGTGTCTGAATGCGAGTGCCAAGTAAATTCATTTTGAATTTTAGCCAATTTAAATTGATAGTCATTCATTTGGGCAACCACTCTTGGTGACCATTGATCAGAAAAATGTGTGAACTTATTCAATAAATTTATCGGTGTTTTTAACATGAGATTCCTTAAAGGGAGAGTGATTTTTAATTTCCACTGAGCGATAGCGTAAAGCGCCCTTAATTGTCTAAAACGCTACACTGTAACTGTACCCGTTAAGTATTGCACCGCTTTACCAGAGATATAAACTTTATCTCCTTCTATGCGGCACATCAGTTTTCCTCCTCGCTTAGAAGCTTGGTAAGCGATGAGGTCGGGGTTGTTTAACTTTTTAGACCCTTGTATGAGAGTGTTAGTCTAAGTTTAGGTTTCCCACTGAACAATAGCGTAAAGCGCCCTTGCTCTTTTAAAACGCTAGATTCTAAAAACTACACTGTAATTGTACCCGTTAAGTATTGCACCGCTTTACCAGAGATATAAACTTTATCTCCTTCTATGCGGCACATCAGTTTTCCTCCTCGCTTAGAAGCTTGGTAAGCTATGAGGTCGGTTTTGTTTAACTTTTTAGACCAATAAGGGATTAGTCCAGTATGAATAGAGCCCGTTACTGGGTCTTCATCACCACCATTTGCAGGCCAAAAGTAACGAGAGACAAAATCAAACTCTGTTGATCTTGATGTCACCACTACATCATAAGGAGCAAGCTGCTTTAATTCGTCACTATTGGCTATAACAGCGAGCACATCACTTTCATTTTTGTAAATAACAAAATACGCTTGGTCATTTAATAAAACGTCGATGGGATTAATCGACAAACCGTTTAATAGCGCCTCAGGAATTTCATTTACGACAGCAGGCTCTTTATTAGGAAAGCACATCTGAATAAGGCCATCGGGGGTTTTTGTAACTGACAGATCGCCCACGGCCTTTGCGAAAAAGTTAATTTCTTTAATCGTGTTATCTTTAGCAAAAATAACGAATGAAGCAGCTAGCGTGGCATGCCCACAGAAATCAATTTCGGTTATCGGTGAAAACCACCGTATTTCATACGCTTGATTATTAATTTGTTTAACAAAGGCAGTTTCTGAAAGGTTATTTTCGATAGCAATAGACTGCATAAGCTCTGTAGTCAGCCAGTCTGAGGTTATAATGACAGCCGCGGGGTTGCCTTTAAACGTCTCATCAGTGAATGCATCTATAACATTTATCTGTAGTTCCATTAAAAATAATACTCCAGTGTGATCAATTTATCAGTGTTTTTTTATCAATAATTGAGGCTTATTGAATAAAGCGATGGTTGCTGTTCTCGTTGGGTTCTCTCTGTTTACAACGTGCGCAGTATAGTACTGCGCACTTAATTTTATATGCTAAAAATTTTAGCGTTATGCGTTTTAATTACACATCTAAAAACTAACCGTATTGATATCAACTTCTTTTACCTTACCGTATTTTTTTGCTTTTTCACCAATGATGTCAGCCTTACCTATAATGACTAGCTGTAATTTTTCTCTTGGAAAAACAGTTTTAACAATCTCATTTGCTTTGATGACATTTAACGCATCAACATTTTTTTGAAAATCGTTAATAAAAGTATTATCAAGCTGTTGAACCCACATAGTAGCCAGTAAACCAGCCAGTTGGCGGCTTGTTTCATATTTTGGAGGGAATTGCCCTTTAACATAAGCTTTAGCAGATTCTAAGGTCTCTTTATCAATACCCTGCTCCCATAACCTGTCATAGGTTTTTAGCGCTAAATCGATGGCTTCAAAGGTTGTTTCATTTTTAGTGAAAGTAGATATAACAAACGTACCCGCGGTTGAGTAGCTATTGAATTGACTTCTCGCACCATATGTTAAACCCGAATTAACACGTAATGCGTCATTTAACCACGAGGTAAATCTACCACCCAATATAGTATTGATCACTTTTATGGCAACCATATCAGGATGATTAGACGCTATCCCTTTACCACCTATGATAAAAGTACTTTCGTTAGCATCACTTTTATTAACAACCAATACGTTTGATTCTTCAGGAGCTTTAAAGCTCTTTAAATTAGGGGCACTTATATTTTTAGTTTGCCAGTCTGAAAATAAATCATTAATCTTTTTTTCCATACTTTTGCTATTAAAGTCGCCAACAACTATAAGTGCACTATTATTTGCTGAGTAGAACGCCTGGTAAAAAGTTTTTATTTGTTTAAGAGAAAGCTTTTCGATAGTTGAAATATTGCCATCAACAGGGTTTCCTAATAAATGTTGTTGAAAATATAGGTGGTTAAATGCACCGCCGATAATTCGCCCGGGTTGCTCCCTACTTTGTTTTAGGTTTTCAAGGTAACGTTTTTTCTCTTTAATAAATTCTTCATTTTCAAAGCTTGGCGCTAATAAAATATCTCTAAATACTGGCAACAATCCATCAATATCTTTACTGGCAATAGATAAGCTTAACGTAGAGGACTCCATACCAACGCTGTTACTGAAGTTAGCACCATGAAAATCAAATAAATCTTCTATTTCTTTTTTTGATAATTTATTACTGCCAAAACCAAGCGCAGTACCCGTAAAGTTCGCTAAGCCATAATTGTCACCGTCATTAACTGCGCCAGCTTTAGTCACCACTCTAATATCAACTAAAGGGACTTCATGTTGTTCCATCAAATAAACGGTTAAGCCATTTTTCAATGTCAGCTTTTGATAATCGGGTAAAGTAAATTCAGCGAATACTGGATGACTTAATGTCAGGATAAAGCTGCAAATAAATAAAAGGGAATGTTTCATCTATAAATCTCCTTCGCTGCTGTCTTGTTCAGCAGCTAAAATGCCAACCGTGCGGTTCGACTTTATTAAATAGGTACTCGCGACACGCTTAATGTCTTCAACTGACACTTTGTTCATGTCTGAAATTGCTGTAAACATTTTCGAATAATCATCAAAAAATAACGCATATGTCCCTAACGTATTTGCTTTACCATTGATTGTGGAAAGCGTGCGATAAAAATCTACCTGAGCAATATTTTTGGTTTTGGTGAGCTCATGCTCAGTAACGCTATTAACAATAATATTATTAATTTCTGCCACCATCGCTTGCTCAAGCACACTCGCTTTTACCGTACTGGTCGCGGTAGCAAAAACATAGAATAGATTGGGATCAAATGAATCCGGCATATAAGTAAAAACGCTTGTTGCTATTTGTTTATCATCAACCAGACTTCTAGACAAACGAGAACTTTGACCATCACCCAAAATAGAGGCAAGCATTTTCAATGGATAATAATCTGCATGGCGAGTTTCTGGTACGTGAAAAGCAAATAATACATTGGCAGAGGTTGAAGATTCCTTTTGCACGTAAGTTCGGCGTTCACCGAGTTGCTTAGGCTCAACGGTATGTACTTTTCTTGGGCTTGATTGTGCGCTGATCGGTGCAAAATGTTTATTTGCGAGTTTTTTTACTTGCGCTAAGGTGACATCACCACTAATAACCACAACAGCATTGTTCGGTGCATAATACGTTTTGTGGTAAGCTTTGAGATCTTCAATCGACCAATTATCTATGTCTGACTGATGACCGATAACCCCCCAACTGTAGGGATGTGCTCGAAAAGCGACGCCTTTTACTTCTTCATGCAGCTTACTGAAACTTGAATTTTCTAACCGAGTTGACCTTTCAGAGGTCACTACGCCACGTTCACTCTCTACCATAGCCTCATCAATAGCGAGGTTTTCAATACGATCGGCTTCTAAACTGAAAATTGTTTCTATTGCACTAACCGGAAACCAATTAGTATAAGCGGTAATGTTTTCAGAAGTGTAAGCGTTATTAGCTCCGCCAGCAGCTTCCATTACACGGTCAAACTGTTTAGGGCCGTATTTTTTTGCACCATTAAACATCATGTGTTCAAAAAAATGTGAAAGCCCTGTTATGCCAGGATATTCATTTCTAGAGCCTACTTTCCAGAATAAATACATGTTGGCATTAGGGATAGAATGGTCTTCTAATACGATGATGGTCATACCGTTGTCTAAGGTAAAAGACTTAACATCTTCAAGCGTAGTTAAGGCACTTGCAGACAAGCTTACCAAAGCACAACAAAGTGCTAGGATTAATTTTTTCATGTTATTTTCACTATAAACTTTAATTGTTATTGATTGTATTGAGAAAAAATAAATGTGCAAGCAACAAAGACGCGTCAAACGAAATTTGTTAATAAAATGTTGATTTTTACATTGATGATGACAGATTGATGTCATTTACTGATAAAATTAAGCATCAAAAAGATAACTGATATAGCGATTAATTTTAATGAAAATTCCCTTAAGAAAGTAAAAAACCGCTAATCTTTCAATGAGCGGTTTTTCTAGTTTGACGAGTTAATGTAGGTACGGATTTAATTGCGCTGTATTTTACTGTAAGCAACACTTTTTATATTTTTTGCCACTACCACAAGGACATGGATCGTTGCGTCCAGCCATAGCTAATGAACTCACCGGTACGCTGTTCTCTAAAATTGTTTTTTCGTCATAAAGGATATTAGCTAATAAACCACCTTCAGCCATTAACGACTCAAATATATCATGGTCTTCACTTGGAAGTGTGTCGATTAGCTCATCTTCAGAGTCATCATCAATCCATGCCTTTAACGTATCAACGACACTAAACTCTGCCTGAATAATACCAGACTCTATCAGCTTAGGTGCATCTCCCCTGTGCCAGGCCTTTACCTCAGATTTTTTAAAGCGGTCTTCGTCAAATAAGTCTTTATCACATAATTCTACAAACTGATGTTTGAAATTATCAAGTTGATATTCAATACAAGAATCGGCTAATGCACTCATTAAAAAACTACTGATTGGATTAGGTAAAGCCAAAAAGGCTGCTAGCCAGCGAGTTACATGTTCACTTAATTCCGACTTATCAATGACACCCACTTCGTATTGAGCAAACACCGCTTCAATAGCAGAAGCTTTGCAGTACATCGCTTGATGACCATCAACAATGTAATCAGACAATACTTGTGTATTACCATCTGCCACATTATAAAATAAGGTTGGCGTTAATTCAGTAAGAGCATCTCCAAACACCCCTTCAAGTGGAGTTAAAAAGGAATCACTGCGCGAGAATAACTGCAGACATTTTGACAACGCGGGAACATATTTTAATTCTGCTAGTAATAAGGTGCCGAAAAATAAAATCGCCTGTTGCTCATCGGTAAGCGAAGTATCATCGGTAATAAATTGATCGATGAGTCGCTCTAAATCAGGATAAAACACTGACCAATTCATTTTAACTGCTTCTAGCGCTTCAACAGGTAGTTCGTTGCCATGTGCAGTAGCGATTACCAATAAAGCTTGTTCTAAATTCATGTAAGTTCCGCGTTAAATAATCAATAATGGGTGGCAAATGCCAAATGTTACATAATAAACACTTCCTATTGCCGTTACCAATGAAAGCACTAGATCTAATCAAATTTTCATTTAATATTTCAAATAGATCTAGTTTTGTTGCAACGAGCTATTATTTTTCGTCTAGTTGCTTACTGAGTTCACTTCGCCAATAGCCCTGTTGACCAAGCGCTTTCCAAGCCCATTTTATCCAACTTAAAAAAGCAAAACTCAGCCAAATAACCCAAACCAACATAATACCTTTATAAAAAATGGTTGAGATACTCACCACAGATACTTGGGGTAACAAACCACTCGATTTATCTGAAAACCATTGCAGGTGGTTACCGTATGAATAATTACCTTCAATACCCATACTAGGCGAACTCAACAGGCTGGCCGGAACCACAAGTAAAAGCGACACGATGGCGCCAATCGATAACAAATACAATAAAACCTGCGATGCATTATATGAAAGTCGATTAATATTTTTTGGCCGATAAGTACTAGCAGTGATAGCAGCAAACCACAGCGCCATTAGCATCAACACTCCCCAATTACTTAAACTTAAGCCAAAGCCTAATATTATCCAGCTCACTGTATTTAAGGGTGAAAAATTCACTCTTGAGACGAGTAAAGCTAATAAAATAAAAGCTAACAACTCCCCCCAATAAAGTACCGCTGGCCCCAGTAGAGGACCTTTAGCAGAAAGTATCCAGCGCTGACTACTCAAATTAATAATACTGGTAATATTACTTATTGGCGCATTTAAGTTTATTTTTGGCGCAGAAAACAACATTTCTTCTTCAACACTGGCACGCATCAGTATCTGGACATTATGTTTACCAGGTAGTACTGGAATTGCCAGTTTATCGTCTTCTAATTGAAGATTAATCAGTTTGTTATCCGTTCTAATTTCTTTTAACTGATAACTTAGCGGCAATTCAATAATATGCTCACCACCGCGTGTACTTCGATAATCAAAAGATAAACTTAGCGTTGATGTACGTGTGCCTTGCTCAATGGTGTAATTCACTGAATCAATGGCTAACACTTCACCTTTTACTGGAACAGGTCGGGTAATGGTGAGGTCGAGGCTTTCTCCGGGATATGGATAGAAAGAGTATCGATAATAATCATTATTGTCTTGGTCTTCTAGAATTATTGGTAATCCAGAAAGATTTGCATGCCACGCAGGACTAACAATCACTCGCCATAGCTCAATTAACGGCTGTTCAGGCTTAGCGTGCAAACGAAGGTCTTGTTGTTGAGCAACGATAGAAGTCCAGGTAAAAAAGTTAACTCCTGCGGGTAAAGTAACTGCCACTTGATTATCTTCAACAATAACCTCTGCGCTGGTAATATTTTCACCTGCTATTAAAGGAACCTTAATATTTATTGAACCGCTATTCGGCGCTATACGTTCAACCTTAGTGCGTATCGTCCATAATTGGTCAACAGTCAGTTCTCTGGTCACTTTAACAAAGGGCTGTGTACTATAACGAGTCGAAATTTGCTGATTTTCATTTTCCTTTTTATCGGTATTGGTAGCTAAAAAGGCCAAGGTATTGCCAGTTAACCGGTCAGCTTGGCGACCAACAACTTGCCAAGCGACTGAAGAGGATATATTAACGTGCTTAGGCTTATCTTTAAATTCAAGTTGGAATTCATCAACGGGAGCCACCTGCCCCCGCAAGGTGATGGTAGATAATCCTTGGGCAATAGGAATATATATCCAACCTTTATAGTTAACTAAGCTTTCAATTTTATTTTCAACTGAAGTCTCACCTAGTAATAAATTTTCTGGTCGCCAAAATTCAGACTTAGGTAAAGCTAACGCAGTAGCAGTATTAGCATGAACAGATAACACCAAGGTTAATTCTTTCTCATCAATGCTAACTTGTAATCTATTGATAGCAACACAATCAGGCACGCACGATGGCGCTTCTGTCAGCCTTACCTTAAGCTCATCTAAGAGTTTTTGACTGGGGAAGTCGGCGGCTTCAACATTAGGTATATAACTCGGCATTAAGAACAATAAAGCCAACAAACTCGAGACTGCTGGAGGTTTAATTTTAGTGTATGCCTCGCTAATGACTTCTTTTAATATTAAAAACAGCCAAATCAAGGTCAACAATATACCCAGTATCTTAATGAACCTATAGATGGTTTTGGATAAAACAATCACCTCGAACGTTTGATCTTTAGCAACAGGACTATTCCAATTAATTTGATAGCTATTCCACTGCCAACTTGGAATACCAGAGCCAGCTTGCATTAACACATCAGCTTGATAACGCTCCATCATTAATTCAGCCATTTTCACTTGACTACCTGACACTATGATTCTTTCAACAGGTGCACTCATTAGATCTGCTGAGGAGATAACATCACTGCGCTTTCTGCTCATCTGTGCTTCTTTGTTTTGTACAACTACACGCTCTCTATAACTGTCTGCACTTGATTCGCGTGACTCCAGCTGAGGGTGTATCACGGTTCGTAATTGGGTTGCAGAAAATAATAATATCGCGCCAATAGCAACCGTTATACTGATCCCCCAATAAGCCTTAACTAAGACTTTCATGCGTTCAAAGGGTTGATGCTTTTTAATAACGATCGCCAAAAGTAAATTAAGAATGGCGATCACAGGCGCGTTTATTTCTTGATATATAAAAAGCAGCATTACCGCAGTGGCAATACCCGCGGTGACATTAATCAATCGACTCGCCATTAAAGAAGATAATAAAACAATAAAACTTGCCCAAATTGACCAACTTGACCACCAACTGTTTGACACGGTATCGGCTCCAAACACGGCAAACAATTTATTGCCTGGAGGCAAATTTAGCTTCAATGATACCCGCTCAAAATCGTTATTCCAACCGCTAACAGGTAGTTGTTTGGCTGAGTTGATAATACCTCTTGCTTCAATTTTTACCTGTGGATAACGATTTTCGATGCCCCTTTCATTGGGTTCTTTGGTAGTAATTAATACTGAGCCATCTTGGTCTTCTGCAGACTCTAATAAATAAGGAGATTTCATACTTAAACGCCAATCATTGATCATTGCGCCATTAATATCATCATTAAAGGTGTAAGTTGAATGATCAAATGAAAGCCATAAGGTGCGTTTCAAGTTAAGTTGATTTTCTAAATGTAAGGGCTTTCCTCTATGTTGAATATCATAACGCAGTGAATCGTCGTTATTAACTAAATAACTCGGTAGCTCATACCAAGCATTGGGCATATTTGCTTGACTACTATCAACCATTTTTGCACCTTCAACTTTACCCAGTCGCAAGTTTTCATGCCCTTCAAAAACCCAAATTTCTTCTTTTGGCCAATGATGAGATTGTTCAGGTTTTTGCCACGTTAATAAAGTAGCGGGTGCATAAGCTAGCACCTTTATTTCCCAACTGCCGGGTTTCAATTTAGCGTGCAAGATACCGTCACCATCTAAAAATGAGGAAACAGGTGATTCAATGCCAATCAGTTCAAACCCTTCAGGCAGTACCTTGCCGAGTTTTACTTCTCTCATTTGACCTGACACATTGATACTAATGAAGGTTTCAAGCTTTATATAAGCGCCGTCTGCAATTCGTCTTGCAACCGTTATATCAAGAGAGTCTTGTTGCTCTTGGCTCGTTTCAAACTTTTGTAACCATAGCTCATTATTTTCTATTTTAGGAAAGGCGATGACTTGGTTATTAATTGTCATTTTAACGAAGGCGTATTGTTCAGGGATAGCGATACTTTGCGGTATTTTTGACCATTCAAATTGGCCTGCTATAACATAAGTGCCTTTGACTAATTCAATAGATGGCTTACCTTTATAACTAAATACAGCAAAGTCTTTGTTATTAACCTTTACACCAAGTGGCCAGTTATTATCATTTCCGGGTAAAGGGATAATACTTTTAGTTAATACCTGCCATGATTGTTTAAACGTTGCTGAACTGTCTGTTACATTTACTGCCAGCGTACTTGGCCAAGCACAAATATGATTCTGCTTCTCAGCAAAGTTAGTGTTATTGATGAAAGGACAAGATAGGTTTTCGTACCCTTTCAATACCCAAGACACCCATGGTGTTAAAGGTTCAGGGATAGTGTCTTTGGCAAAAAGTGAGCACGACATTAATAATAGTAGGCAAGAAAAAACACTGTAGGTCAATTTTGTATTTTTCACTTATATCTCCTTGTGACGTTTTTGTTTTATTTTGCCCTTAAGCTTATGGATAAGGCAACTCTCTTGATATTTTTAAGGTAATGCACTTCATGATATAACGTCACAATGTGGCCATCAAAGACCAGCGGTGCACATAGCGCCTTAAAACGCATTTTTTTCATATTGAAGGCAACAAGTGTCAGCCTATTGTTCAAGATGGCTTTTACATTCATGGTGTTTACCGGCCAGGGATATTCGGTGATTTATCTAATCACCAAATGCCATGAATTCCTCCTGATTTTCCAACTATCCTTATGATTGATATATTATTATCTTAGATGCCAAGTCACTAATCCCATTAATTATATTGTTAAATATCTGGAAAAGCATCCTGAGACATCTGACATATTTGTTTGATCATAAAACAGCGCCGCTAGATTTTACAGACTCGATATCGTTATGCTGGCTAAGTGGTAAAACTAAAGTGAAACAAGTGCCAACATTTTCAGTGCTTTCTACCGACAAACTTCCTCCATGTTGTTGAATAATTTCATAACTGAGTGATAAGCCAAGACCGGTGCCTTCGCCTGCTTCTTTAGTAGTGAAAAATGGTTCAAAAATTTTAGTTATATGGCCTGTTGCAATACCTCTCCCATTATCATAAATTTTGAGTACACAATTATTATCAACAATAGCGCTACAGATGCGGATATTACCAAAATAATCATCACATTTGTTTGGTGAATTAGCTTTTATGGCTTGACCAGCATTAATTAATAAATTCATTATCACCTGATTAATTTTGGAGGGAAAACAAAATACTTCAGGATTATTTGTAAATACTAATTCAAAAAGGGTAACATCCTTATATTCGGTTTTGACCAATTCAACTGTGCTCTCTATGCATTGATTAATTGGGATGACTTCCATTTCGTCTTTATCTGAGCGAGAAAATGCACTTAATCCACTGACGATTTTTTTGATCCGCTGCGCACCTTCACCAATAATATCGAGATGTTCATGTAAAGAGATGAATTTGTGTTCAAACGCGGAAAGAACTTCCTCATCGGCATCGTCACCGGCTAAATCATATATAAATTGCTTAAAGCGTGTTAAGTCAACATCCATATTTTGACAGCTACCATAAACAAAATTGGTTGGGTTGTTAATTTCGTGGGAAATGCCTGCGCTGAGTGTACCTAGAGAAGACATTCTCTCTTGAATTGCAATGGTTTTTTGCGCGTTTTTAAGCTCAGCGGTTCGTTCATTAACTGCTAGTTCTAGGTCAATGCTACGTTGTGTTAATATTTTTGTTTGTTGTTGAGTACGATAACGTATAAAGCTAAAAATTAGTAAACTAAAAATTAAGATAAAAATGGTTTTAGCCCATAAAGTCAAATACCAAGGTGGTAGGATAATAATTTTAATTTTTGCACCACCTTCATTCCAAAAGCCATGATTATTGCTACCTTTGACTTTAAATATATATTCGCCCGCGGGAATATTACTGTAATTAGCATGCCTGCGTTTTGCATTGGTCGTTATCCATTCGTTATCAAAGCCCTCAAGCATATATTTATATTTATTTTTTAATGGCGCGGTATAATCCAGAGAGGAAAAATCAAAAGCAAAGTTACTTTGTTGATAATTTAGCGTAATACTATTAGTAAAATTAATATTTTTAGTCAGTAAATTGTAATGTTTATTATCTTGTTTAAATGGCTGGATTTCGTCTTCATGCTCAATATCAACTACTTTGTT
Source organism: Colwellia sp. BRX8-7 (assembly GCF_014077275.1). Taxonomy (NCBI): domain Bacteria; kingdom Pseudomonadati; phylum Pseudomonadota; class Gammaproteobacteria; order Alteromonadales; family Colwelliaceae; genus Colwellia; species Colwellia sp. BRX8-7. The sequence goes on from NZ_JACGVP010000008.1 coordinate 50,605, forward strand.
ATTTACGTAAAATCGAGTTAAGACTACTTCGGGAATACGGGTATTTAACTTAATGTCTTTTGGTGAAAAATATACAACACCTTCTGGGCCACAATAATATATATCACCATTTTTAGCTTGATCTGCACAGTTGATCCATTGTTTTACACTTGATATACCATCTATAGAGCTGAAATTATAGAAACGTTCACGGTCAATATAAAATACTGAAATTCCAAATTTGGTATGTAACCACAAGCGGTTATTGTCATTTAAGTCTGCGTGAGAAGCGCTAATATTATTGTTATTCAATCCTTGTCTATGATCATAAATATCACCAATAAAGATCAACTCACCACTTTTAGTGGTAACTAAACTTCCCTTAAGCAGACCTGTTGTCAAGGTTGATAGCCAAATAGTACCATCCTGAGTTTCTGTGATAGAAGTAATTGATGTGACATATTTATTTTCACCATTTTTTAATCGTATTTTTATATTTTCAAAACTTAATTTTTGATCTTTATTTTGCTTGTTTCCTGTCTCAGTTAAATAAAATAAACGACCATCGCCGCTACCTATTAATAAATGATGTTTTGTTTCAACAATGGCGTTTATATATACTGAAAGTATTGTTTGAGCATTACTATCCAGTATAGGAACACGAAAAAAAGTGTCTTTAAGATCATCATATAAATTAATTCCCGCCTGATTACCTACCCATATACGCTGATCTGAATCTTCAATAATAACGCGATTACGCCAGTTGCTACTTAAACTATTTGGCTTTTCTTTATCATATTTATAATGAGTTTTATGTTGCTTATTAGCAGTCACTTTATAGACGCCATTATTATATAATCCTAGCCAAATACGCCCTTGTGAATCTTCTTTAAAGCCTACTACACCACCTTCATCTAAATAAAATATACTGTTTTTGTCCGGTTCGGCATTTTTATCTAAAAGTTGATAATTAATAAAGCAATGTGGTGCACAGCTATTTGAATTGACTAATATTGATTCGTTACTTTTATTTTTACTCTTTTTATCTTTAAATTCCTTAGACAAACCGGTACCAATACCACTGAGCCATAAATTTTGTTGATTATCAAAATCTGCCGTAACCACTGCTTTACTTTGCAACATGTTTTTATTTTCAGTATTAATAGGGATGGTTTTGAACCATGTACTATTGGTATTAACTGTTTGAATAGTAAATGGAATAGATAGATACAAAATACCTTGTTGATTAATAAAAATGTTATAAATAAGATTTGTAGCTAAGCTTGTCAGATCTTCTGCGTTGTGTTGATACAAATAAAAAACTTGCTGCGTTGCACTGAATAAGCCTAATCCAGATTTAGTCGCAAACCAAATATCACCGTTATTATCTTGCTTAATGTCTTCGACATTACGAAGAGAATAATTAATAAACCTTGGCGTAATACTGTTATCATTTGCTAAATTCAATGATCCTTTTGACATATGAGTAATATTTAAACTAAACACCCCTTGATCACTAGTACCTATCCATAATGTTTGATCACTATCAGCCAATAAACTAACGACACTCATCGATTTTGAGTTATTTAAAGGTAATTTTAACTCTTTGAAAAGTGAATTTATTTTATTCAAAGCCACAGTAGAACTGTTTAGCTGTGAAATATTGACAAAATGTACCCCTAGATCACTACCAACCCAAAGATTTTGTTGTTTATCAATGACAAGACGGTTAACGACACTGTTAGTAAATGGTGCATTAGTAAAGGATAGTATTTCAAAGTCATCTGTTGTTGCTTCAATACCTTCTTTTTTAGGAGTAATTTGAGTGAGTCCAACATCACTACCAACCCAAATATTATGAAATTTATCTTCGACAATAGTTTCTATAGCATTCCCCGAAAATTCATAAGCAACTTTATTATGATTAGCAGTAGGTAAGGAAAAGTGAATAAATTTTTCTGTGACGGGATCAAAACGTGATAGTCCAGCATGCTTATAACCTAACCAAATATTGCCCTGACTATCTAAAAATAAGGTGTTGATTGCATTACTTAATATTGAATTTTGTTTTTTATTCTGTATATAATGTTGCATCTCAATACCATCAAACTTATAAAACCCGCTATCTGATGCTATCCATAACATGCCCTGTTTATCTTCAATAAAATCCATTGCCACAATGTTTTCATCGATAAGAAGGTCTTGGAATTTCAATTGAGGCTTTAGGTTTTCCCCATAAGCCATTGAATTACAAATAAATAAAAAGTAAAGCAAGACAAAAACAATAACGAATATGTTGAGGAAATAAGCCAATATTCTGCGTTGAATATTAGATGGTTTATAAATAGAAAAAATGTTCAAATATGGAGGTAATAGCATAACTAAACAAGGCTCACGGCTGATTTACATTACTTGATGGTTAAAGTGATATTACTGACTAAATTAATCGTGTTATTTTGAGTTAATATTTCATCTGGATCTAGCAGTTTTGTGATTTCATTCTCATTGATATTATTGTTTAGATGACTCAGTCCAACCCATGCATCTCTGCCATTATTTTTAGCTAAGTAAAGTGCTTTATCTGTAAGTTTCACTACCTGTTGCCAACTTAACGCATTTGGTTGTTCGGTAATATAAGGGTATTGAACATAACCTATTGAACAAGTTATAGAAAAGTTTGTGTATGAGTTAACAACAAATACATATTGCTTAATGGTTTTACGTAATCGCTCTGCTAGTATTTGTGCATCCGTTTGATTTATGTCTCTAACAACAATTAAAAATTCTTCTCCCCCCAAGCGTATAAATATGTCGGAACTACGAAATAAAGTTTCGAGTAAGGGTTTAATGCTTTTAAGAACTTCATCTCCATATTCGTGACCATATGTATCATTTACTGATTTAAAATTATCTAAATCGAGCATAAAAAAGGTGAGTTGTTCATTATGAGGCAAGGGGTTTGTGGTATCTTTTTGCCAATTTTGAAATGCTTTTAAAGACAGGGCGACCTTAGCATCAATATGTTTATCTAAATAGCGACGATTTTTCAATTGAGTTAACGGATCGGTTAAGCTAATGTCTTCTAGCTTTTTATAAGCTTGTTCAAGTTCGATATTTTTATCAGCAAGCTCTTTGGTTCTTTCTGCTACGATGTACTCAAGGGATAATAAATGCGTATCATGCTTTTGTTGTAACTCAAAGTTTTCAAGTGCGCGTTCTATAGTCCATAGAAAATCGGCGCGTTCAAAGGGTTTAATAATAAATTTATAAATATTGGCTTTATTGATAGACCCGATGAAAGATTCGACATCGGTATAACCACTAACAATAATTCGCACAGATTTAGGAATTATTTTAGCTAACTGACTTAGCAATTCAACTCCACTCATGTGTGGCATGCGCTGATCACTGATCACCATACTGATGCTTTCGGGATTAGGATGTTTTTGAACAAGCTCAATCGCTTCAACCCCATTGCTAGCCTCTAAAACGATAAATTCATATTGAAGAATAGAAGTAATAACTTTGCGGTTTGCAACTTCGTCATCAACAACTAAAATGGCATGTTTTTTTATTGCTTGCTCTTGCGCTTGAATATTACGAAGCTTGTGAGTGCTAAATAATTGCAAAAAACTCTTCTTATTTATCTGACTTCATACGACAAAGAGTAAAGGGGGTGCGGCTCTTTAAACTGAGAAGCTATGAATATATTTGATAACTTAACATAGCAAATTTTATACTCGTTCCCTATAAATATTTGTAACCTTATTGATTTTAAATAGATAAAAGAACATAGGCCCCCAAAATAACAAAGAACGCAATCAAAGCCTAATCAACAAGCATAAAGTGATGGATATATCCTAACCATTTGGTTTTAAATTAATAAATTCTATTCTGGTAGGAGTTAGACGAGATAAAGACAGTTAAATTATTGTTAATGATTTTTTAGAATACACTAATTAAGCCATCCATAATAACTTTTTTAGCTTCAATATAAATCTACAGCGTGCCCGTTTCATGTTGACCTAATCAAAGGGGAAATGCTTGTGAGTGAGCTAATTTCGGGTTCGTACCACCAATCTGCCCAAAGTTTGCTAACGTTATAACTTCACCGCTATTGCGTTGCCAATAAGCCGTACCTAAATCGAGATAATTAGTATGAAGCTTAAAAAACCAAGTATCTTCATGCCCTTTTGTATTAACTTAATCTTAGTAATATAAGCGCCGTTTGGTACCAGATATTATGTTCATTTAGTTTAATTTTATTGAGATTATCTAATTTCACATAAGGTTGTGCACTTATTGAAATGGTGGTAAGTGCAAAAATTAGAAGAGCAAAACATGCGGTATATTTTGTAATAACGTATTTAAGGAAGCGAATATAATTTTGATAGCGATATATAAAATTTAGAATATTCTTATAACCTGTTAAAACTCCATGCTTCATATTATGTTAAAAATATTATGGTATAACAAGAATAATTGGTTAAATAACAGCTAATATTAAATACAAAAGGTTCTATTTACACGATGAACCCAAAAAAGTTAACGTGCCTTTTGTGTACGATGACAACGCACAAGTACATGAGTCATTCTGAATTGCTCCAGCTTTTCTTTATCAATAAACAACACCACCAGATAATGTTTACTCGTTAGCGCATAAATACAAACTAAGTGCCGTTTCGAATGAACTTTGCTATTTTACAATCTTCTGGAACTCGTTCTACACGACTATCTAGATTTTCCGCCTCAGCGACAAGCTCTGAACGAAACGGAAGCTCCTTAGGCAGTTTAATGTTTTTTACAATACCTAAGTTGTGTAATATATTTAAAACCCACCATCCAAGGTCAGGTTCATCACTGTACAAACCTAGCATTGCAGACCCAGGGTAAGCATGATGATTGTTGTGCCACGCTTCGCCCATAGAAAGAAGACCTGCAATTCTAACATTGTGACCTTGAACTGCTGCGCCTTCTACTTTCCATGTGCGTTCACCTTTATTGTGAGCAAAATAACCTATTAACCAATGACCACCTACAGATATTACAATCCTTACAGATATTCCCCAAACTAACCAAGAAATACCACCAATGAGAAACAGAGGGATAGCTAAAATTAATTGTTGGAATATCCATGTTTTCTCAACAAATAGATAAAACCTATTGAGAGAAACTTCTTTTTCTATGATGAACTCAGGTGGATTATTAAGTTCAAGATCGCAATTTAATTGCCACCAACCATCTTTTAATATTTTGGAACCATGCAATAAATAATCGTGGCACTGTGGTTGTCTTTGAGCCCAATCGCGGAGGTCGTGTTGAATAATCATTCCTATAGGACCTGACATACCAACTAACACCCCTAAGTATACGAACAAATATTCCATCCATTTAGGACACTCGTAAGAACGATGGATTAATAAACGGTGCATTCCAAGTGAGTGTCCAAAACATAATGTTATTACTGTGAGTACGACGAATACTGAGAAGGCTGATATTGACAGGACAAATGGAGCAACAAAAACTGTTGCGGCAACATGAGTTAAGAACCAAATTGATTTAATTGGTTTCCACTTTACCATTCCCTTGAACGCACATGTGTCATTGTCCGATTTAACTCTATTCGTATTGAGCATGAATATCCTGAGGCAGCTAACGCCTTGTTAAGCGGCAAACAATAGTTGGCTGAATGTGTGAGGCAAGAACAACAGCCAGCTATTATTTGTTGATTTTAACGCCTTGCTAGCCGTTTTTACAGCAAACTAATTTATTAATAAAATCCTGATATACTTTTATTGCCTTATCTTTTTTCATTGTTTCTGCATGCTCTGTATCCGGAATGATCGCTAATACTTTAACCGAGCTTGGAGATATGTCATAAAGCTCTTTCGAGTTATGCACTGGCGTAGTTGAATCGTCTTCACCAATTAAGAAAAGCAATGGTTTCTCATATTCTTTAATAAAATCAACATTATTTATTTTTGTCAATTCAGGTGACAAATATATTGAATAAAATGGTTTTGACCAAGCAGGTGTTAAATTGTCGACCAACTCTGGCACTGTATTGATAGCACCATCTAGAATTAATGCGTCTATATCTTTATTATTTGCAACATAACTTGCGATTAAAGACCCCATCGATAATCCATGGATGGCTGTAGGTAAGTTAGTTGGAAATTCACCCTTAGAAAAGTCAAAGATTCTTAATGCATCTGTTCGTAAATTATTAAGAGACAATATATCTTTTTTATCACTTACTCCCATGCCTCGATAGTCAAACCAAATAACGTTCGCAGGTAACATAGAAAATTTATTCAATATTCTCGATGAAAGGCTAATTTTCATGCCATTCGCACTGAAAAAGACAATATTAACTAAAGCATCTTTGTTTATTAACTTAACGCCTCTAAGTGTAATACCATCCTCAGCGGTTAAGCTCACCGCTGAGACAACAGCCGATATATTAGATTCAGTCAGTTCAGCTTGAATTTTTGTAATGTTGAGTTGCTTTTCAGGATGCTCATCTTGGTATACAAATGATTCAGTTGTATAGTTTGCAGAACATCCAGAAAGTAATAATAAAAATAATATTGTGATTTTTTTCATATCTAGTAACACTCCTTGTTGATTTAACGACTAATAGCTTATTAAACAGGCAAAGACCTATTTTTATCAAGGCAATTATCCGTCTGTCTTTTTTTTAAAATAAAAGTTACCTTTATATTAAAATTATATCAAACATTGATTAACATTAATTAACGAACTTTTGATAAACGTGTGCTGTTATCACGCTTGCTCTGTTGAAAACATACCAAAAATTAATCACCAAACTAGATTCTGTTGCTATACCCAAATGTGCATTAGAAAGCATGGGTAAACGTTAGAGATCAATACTTACAAGTAACTCTGACTCATTTTTAAGTACATTCCTACATTTGGGAAATGAACTACATCCCCAAAACTCATTATCTACATTATTACCTTTATTGGCTTTACGTAAGACCATATCAGCACCACATTTTGAACAATACTTAATATCAGATTTCTCTTCTACAATACCTCGAACGTGCTTAATGTGTTGACGGTTTGTTTTAAAGCTACGTTCCAACCGTCCACTTTCAACCTGTTCAATAACACTAACAACTTCCTGATCATTCAAAATAAGATCAGTTTTACTTTTGATATACTCAATCCCCCCCCGTGCAAACCTTACGTTATCTGGCATTTTAGTTTTAAAGGTACTGTCACCAATGAAGATAATGACTGAGAATATATAATCATTTTTTGCGTTACTCCCTACTAAGAGAAGATCTTCTAACGTCTTTATGTGTTTATAGTTTTGATGAAGTGGGTTCTGAAATTTTGATTTGTGTTTAAAGATTTGTTGCGTCCATTGCTTTTGATTAGCACCACCAAAAATCCAACCTTTCATATTCTTAGTTTCAACCACGAATATGCCATATTTTGAAACTATGATGTGGTCAATCTGGGTAGTGCCATCCTCAGTAGGAAGTGTCACGTTTTTAATAAGGTGATAATCATTTTTGTCTAAGAAAAACTTAATGAGCAAGTTAACTTGCCACTCACCCAAGACACCTTTAAACCATGCAGACTTTATGACGATAGCAAATATGAAGATCGGTATTAGATACCAAGCGGCACTGATCATCATGTTGAGGTAAATTGTTAAATCCATTTAATACTTACTTCCATATTGGTAGCTACTAGCTAATTTTGTCCTTTATTAGCCAGTTAATTATATAATAAAAATCAGCAGTAACTATCTAAACACACTTATTATTAAATACATATTAATATCATAATCTTATAATGAATTAATGTCTGAAATCCCTAGATATACGCTAACGGACTGACCCAAGATATCTACCAACTCTTCATCCATATACTGATATTCATCAGGGATATCTAACACTTGAATATCTTTATATTTAACTAATTTGATGAACTCAGCTTTAAGTCTACTTTTATGCTTTTCTTCCATCACAAAGATAATGTCAGCCCATAGAATGTCTTTTGCATTTACCGTTTTTCTTGCGCTTGAACTAGTACCTGCTGATCTCACATTTAGTTCAGCGTGATTTTTAAATATTTGTTCTCCTGTGGGACTACGCCACTGATTTTTACTACAGATGAAGAGAATATTTTTCATTCGTTTAGTTCCTTACACGGAATATCAAAGTCCACATGGTAATGTTCATCATGTCTAACCCATGAACGTTTTTTGGAAAACTGGATATGCTTTTTAAGATAAGGGCCATAAGGTGTTTTGAAAAGCTCAGATTGTAATTTAGGATCAAATATTACTCGCCATAAATCTACACCTTGAGCTACAGCCTCTTTGTGCAAGGCAACAATATGAGCAGCCAAAGCAACATAGTCGATAGAATATTCTTCATATTGCCCTTTACTATCAAATTCAATGTCGTAGCCAAACTTGTTTAAAGGGTGAGTTGGCAGATGCACTGATTGACCCGATTCATCTAATACGGGTGTCATAAAGTCTACCGATAAACCATTACGATGAGTTTTATGGGGTTTGAACTGTCCACCTTCTTCGAATCCAGTTTCAGCATACTTAAAAACTTTGTCTGGTTGTTCTATTTCTAAAGATTTATAGCCGTTTACTATGATGCTTTCTACTTGGGAGTGGACGTAAGCTCTCCCTGCTAACCTTGCAACAATGCTGTAAGCGACAAAATTATTACCAGAGCTTGGTAGCTCTACCCCTTTTTCCAAACGTCCTTTTGAGGTTGTACCGTAGCATGTACTTTCTTCTGCTAAAACAGCGTTAGAATACAAACAAGTAATTAAGATACTAAACGTTAATATTTTCATTTTTCTTTATGACTTCCCTGCTTTTACTTTTAAACTTTTACTTTTAAGCTTTTATTTTTTAAATAAATTCCATAATAAACTACTGCGCCCAATAACCCACTATATAAAGATAACTTGTGCAACATCGGCACTGAAATCAGACCTAACAACGGATTATCTAATAAAAATGGAAAGAAGGGTTCAACATCTGAATGCATAATACTATCAAGTAATACATGACTAAAACTGCCAACAAATGCACTTAGAAATACTACCCACCAAGCAATTGATATGGGATTTTCCCTTTTAGAAATACTTATCAGCTTTAAACCAAGTTCGGATAAGTATTTACCTGTTAGAGCAGCAAAAATAGCAATTAGTACTGCACCAACATAGGTATGGGTAAAACCATGAAGATGCCCCTCTCCCGTTATCAACACAATTAGTGGTTGGATATCCATTACGATTTGGGTCCAGCCAAAAACCATCAAGCTAAAGCTACTTTGTAATATGGCTTTAATAAAAATCCCTGGCCCCATATGTATTGGAGTAAATGGCATTATGAATACCTACAGTCTTTAAGGATCAAGGATATCGCCTCAGTAACCAACCGCGCAGACTCTTTTGGCTGTGCTTGAAGTATGAAATGAGGTCCTTCAATTTCTATATACTTAATATTGCTGAAGACTTTGGTGAACTCACGACCCTTCTGTGATGTTATAAGCCTATCAGAAAGTGCTTTAATATAAATTGAAGGTATATCCGATGTTGTTATTGGTAGTCGCTGCTGGCTCATAACTTCTAATCTATTTTTTAATACGAGATCAGGTATTGATTTAGTAACCGTAATAAATTTTGATAAAAGCTCTTTTGATGCTCCTTGACCTAGGAGTAAAAACTTATGAAAAATCGTTGATAAAGGTGCTGAAGCTAAAGATTTAATAGGTAAAAATTTAGCTATCGACAATAAGAGTTGGTTAGGAGAACTCAGGAAACTGGCAATAAAAATGACGCCTTTCAAATGTGGATTATTTTGCCTAAGTAGCTCAGGAATAATACCACCAGCAAAAGATTCTGCTAACAAAACAAAATCTTCAGTTGGTAATTGCTCTTTTATTATATTAGCTAAAAACACATGATCTTGAGAACCCGATTGAGGTAATGGGATTACAATATAGTCTCCGTCAAAGTTAGACAAAAACTCTTCAAATAATTCTCCAGTACCATCCATACCGGGCAACAACACTAATTTAGAAATAACCACTATCCTTGTATGTTAATATTTATCATTTTACTTGGAATTAAATGGAATGAGCAGACCACCACTAATAGCTAAAGTAAATTAAAACAGCTATTAATATAATAGTAAATAATTAGGTGCCATTTCTTATAGTTTATAAGTTAATGAAATCAAATAACATTATAATTGAGCTATATTTCAAACAATCAACACACATCAAAATAGCACTTAAATATCAATGAATTAGCTATTAAATCAGACAGTACAACAGCGAATGTAAATTTTTTAGATGGTAAAATCTATATTGAACATCCTGAAGGTTTAGTCTCAAAATTAGGAATATCTGATGATGATAAAGTAGTGTCTGCTGTAAATGAGAAAAAATCTCGGATGTGGAAAACATCAAATGATCCCATACAAAATGATATTCATGCTAATTTAGTTAAATAATTTAAATGTGATGAAAGCTGTATTATTGAATGGCTATACCCCTAAGATACCTTTGGAAAATAAAGCACCTATTGAATTGTTGCAGGTCATAGGCGGAAACAAAGAAGTTTTAGATGTAATTGAACAAATAAAAAGAGGTGATTTTTTTAATTTCTAAAGGACAGTATAGTGTAATAATTGAGTCACCTAAACTACTGAGTACGGTTCAATTGGTTAATGAAAAACTCATTATCTTCCCTATATAATTATAATAAGTTATATAGACTGATTAGGCACTATCTTTAATTAAAGTCGTTATAAACCCTTATTTAAAATTTCTAACTATCAAAAAGCAAAAAACCGCTAATCTTTCGATTAGCGGTTTTTCTTTGTTTGGCGGTGAAATAGAGATTTGAACTCTACTCAAGGTTTAGTGCTATAAACCCTTATTTAAAATTTCTAACTATCAAAAAGCAAAAAACCGCTAATCTTTCGATTAGCGGTTTTTCTTTGTTTGGCAGTGAAATAGAGATTTGAACTCTACTCAAGGTTTAGTGCTATAAACCCTTATTTAAAATTTCTAACTATCAAAAAGCAAAAAACCGCTAATCTTTCGATTAGCGGTTTTTCTTTATTTGGCGGTGAGATAGAGATTTGAACTCTAGAAGGGCTATAAACCCTTGCTGGTTTTCAAGACCAGTGCTTTCGACCACTCAGCCATCTCACCTGAATGTCTTAAAACAATTGCTTGCTTCAAGACGGGGCAGATATTAAGACCTGCAATAGCATTTGTAAAGCACTAATTTTACTATTTCTTCTTTATGTTCGATAAATCAGCAAGTGTGCGAAAAAAACAGCTATTTAGCGATAATTTACCATTATTGACGATTTACACAAAAACTTTACCTGTATTTAAATAATAATATTACCTGTTTATATCATGCTGAATACGTATGTAATTTGTTGTGTCAGTTTTTTGGTTGTGATTATATAACTTCATCGTGTGTTACTCTCATAAGAAAAATAATAAATGAAAAACAAACCTCAACTCAGTTTTTGGCAAATATGGAATGTTAGCTTCGGCTTTTTGGGCGTTCAATTTGGCTTTGCTTTACAAAACGCTAATGTCAGTCGAATACTTTCAGACTTGGGTGCTGATCTGCACTCTTTATCTTTATTTTGGTTGCTCGCTCCTATTATGGGCTTACTTATCCAGCCTCTCGTCGGAGCAGCGTCAGATAGAACATGGAATAAGTTTGGTCGCCGTAACCCCTATATATTAATCGGTGCCATATGCGCAACTGTCGGTATGTTATTAATGCCAAACGCGCCGTTATTTGTCTCTGTTATCACACCAATGATTTTTGGTGCAATGATGTTAGCGGTTATGGACGCATCTTTTAATATCGCTTTTCAACCTTTTAGAGCGCTAGTGTCTGATATGGTGCCCGATAATCAAATGAACAAGGGTTATGCTATCCAAGCCTTTTTGATTAATATTGGTGCCGTTATCGGCTCTATATTGCCATTTGTTCTTACAAATGTTGTTGGTTTAGAGAACACCTCACAGCAAGGTAGTATTGCTCCATCCGTTGTTTGGGCATTTTATATCGGCGCCACGGTTTTATTAGGTTCGGTGTTATGGACGGTTTTTAAAACTAAAGAATATTCACCTAAAGAATATTATGAGTTCAAAGGAATGGATGCTGAACAGGTTGCCAAAGAACAAGCCATTGAAAAGTCGTTAATTGAAAAACTAACTGACTTCGTTGGCTTAATGAAAACTATGCCCGAGGTGATGAAACGTTTAGCACTCGTACAGTTTTTCTCTTGGTTTTCTCTATTCATTATGTGGGTTTATACCATGCCGGCCATTGCTCAACAGGTTTGGGGCATAGACGTAAAATGGTTTGATCCTACCTATATTAGCTCTGTTGGTGGTATTCCCAATGATATCGCTGCAGCAAAAGGCGCTGCAGGTGACTGGGTAGGTATTTTGTTTGCCGCGTATTCTTTGTTTGCGGCCTTTTTCTCAATTGTGCTGGCCAAGCTTGCCAATACCTTTGGCCGAAAAGCGGTTTACTCGTTTTCCTTACTCGCCGGTGGCTTAGGTTATTTAAGCTTTATGTTTATCAATAACCCTGAACCAACTTTAGTCAATTTATTGATCACTGAAATCACGGTGCCACAAGGCGCGGTTACTTTATTTATTCCTATGATAGGTGTAGGTATTGCTTGGGCTGCTATTTTAGCAATGCCATACTCAATACTTGCTGGTGCATTACCTGCCAACAAAACCGGTGTATACATGGGGATTTTTAACTTTACCATTGCCGCGCCACAAATTATCTCAGGAATTTTTGCTGGCTGGATATTAAATTCAGTTTTTGAAAACCAGGCAATAAATATTATTATCTTAGCGGGTGTCTCTATGGTACTTGGTGCTGTATCCGTTTATTTTGTCAAAGAAAAAAGCGAGTAACCTCTACTCGCTTTTGTTTGTAGGTTAGGGCTCTACCTAAAATTTGTTAGTGAAAAACTAACCTACATAAACACTATAAAACATCAATTGCCACTGCCACAAGATTGACGAACCACAAGTGTGGTTGCCATCAACTCTGTTTTTGCTTCTTCGCCATTCACTAGTGCTAAAAGCTTTTCTACTAATAACTCCCCTGCTAACATCGTATCTTGTTTAGCCGTAGTTAAGGTCGGAAAAGTAAAACTAGCAACCGGAATATCATCAAAACCAAACACGGCTATATCTTCGGGTACGCGCATATTGTGTTCTTGCAAAGCGCGCATCGCGCCCACGGCAATTAAATCACTGGCCGCCATAATGGCATCAAAACTTTCACCACCCTTAATAAGGTTTAATGCAGCGTTATGGCCAGATTCTTCGGTAGAAATCGCGTCAAATTGAAGTTGGGTATTAACGACTAAGTTGTGATCAGTTTGCGCTTTACAATGACCTAAATAACGATCTAAAAATTCAGGAGAGCCCGTTGAAACTCCGCCTAAAAAAGCAAATTTTTTGCGGTTATTATTAATGACATGTTCGGTGAGTTGATACCCACCTTGGAAGTTATCGCAACCGACAGAGACAACATCGAGGTCTTTTACTTCAGCCCCCCAACGAACGAAATGGGTTTCTTGCTCTATTAACTGAACAAGCTTTTCTTCGTAATCGGTGTAGTCACCATAACCCAACAATATTATCCCGTCAGCTTTACGGGTATCTTCAAAGTCAGCATGCCAATCGTGGCTCATTTGCTGAAAAGAGACTAATAAATCATAGCCCTTATTACCACAAGCTCGGGTAATGCTGCCTAACATTGACATAAAAAAAGGATTGATTAATGAGTCATCGTTGGTTGGGTCTTCAAACAATAGCAAGGCAATGGTGCCACTACGTTGAGTACGTAAACTGCTGGCGTTTTTATCTACTTTGTAATTAAGTTCTTTGGCAATGGCTTGAACACGTAGCCGTGTTTCTTCATTTACTAACGGACTATTACGTAGTGCTCTTGAAACTGTTGACTGAGAAACGCCCGCACGATAAGCAATATCAAACGAAGTATTTTTAGCTTTAACCATTAAATTAACCAATAACTTATTAATAAATATACTGCTTAGATACTAACTTAGCCCCCTAGCCTTGTATACCTTATTAAGAGTAAAGCAAAAAATTACTCAGCTGAAAAACGCCGACTTTCATTAAATTTTAAAGGTAGCGAGTAAGTCATCACCCTGAACTTTTCATCAAGCGCCAATAATCATCAAAAATGCATACGTATGCATGGCAAATAGTGCATAAATCCATCATGCATACGTATGTAGTTTATTGCTCTAATTTCTAACATCGGCATAATTTAATCATCACGTTATTTATTGTGGAAAGAATTCGTACAACTGATGCAAATAAAAAATAAGGATGAATAAAGTCCTATATATACGCCACAGATTTTAAATAAACAGGAAATAAATCAAAACGTCAGCAACGAACAAGACGGTTTTTGATGATAAAAATTTATTATGATAAATAAAAAAATAAAAAGTATCACAGCTGATATTACCGCCACAGACTTAAAAAAGCGCATCCAGCACCATTTGAACAGTACCTTAGGTGATCGCGTTATTTGTGTAGATGCCTACAAAAATACACCACAAAACAAGCAGGCTTATTGGCAAGCGACATCAATGGCGCTTAATGAAATTATTATTGATAAACTGCAAGCAAGTAAGGTTCAACAAGCAAAATCAGCGACTAAAAGTATTAACTACCTGTCACTTGAATATTTGATGGGGCGACTACTTTCTAACAACTTACATAATTTAGATTTATATAAAAATACCGAAAAGGCCCTTAAATCACTTGGTTTTGATTTAGCCGACTTATGTGAAGAAGGGGCTGATTTAGCCCTAGGTAATGGTGGATTAGGCCGTTTAGCCGCATGTTTTCTTGATTCATTAGCGACACTTGATTACAACGCTATGGGTTACGGCATTCATTACCAACATGGTTTATTCAAACAAAGTTTTAAAGACGGACACCAAATAGAACAGCCTGATATGTGGCGTGAATTTGGTAGTCCTTGGGAAATTTGCCGTCCTGAATCTACCCAGCTTATTCCCGTTTATGGTTATGTTGAACAACAAGCACAAGCCGACGGTAGTTTAACATCGGTTTGGCGTGCAGGAAAAATGCTCAAAGGAGTTCCTTGGGATATTCCTATCGTTGGCTATAACTCGTCAACCGTAAATGCTTTACGCTTATGGGAATGTCGCGCAGACTCTGCCTTTGACTGGGATACCCTTAATCAGGGTGACTATCTACAAGCGCACCACGATCAGGTCAATGCTGAAACAGTATCTAAAGTTCTTTATCCTAATGACGAACACGATGCGGGTAATGAATTACGCTTTATTCAACAGTACTTTTTCTGTGCTTGTTCAATTAAAGACATTATTAGTCGTTATCAGCTGCAATTTGGTCCACTTACCCAAGGAAGTAGTACAAACTTTGCTGAAAAAGTAGCGATCCAACTCAACGATACCCACCCTACCATTGCCATTTTAGAGTTAATGCGCGTATTACTTGATGAGTATGACTTCTCATGGCAAAACGCCTGGCAATTAGCCGGTAAAGTATTTTCTTATACTAACCATACCCTGTTACCTGAAGCGTTAGAAAAATGGTCTGTTTCATTATTTGAACGTGTACTACCACGCCATTTAACTATTTTATATCGTATCAACGAAGCATTTTTGAATGATGAAGTGAATGCGATGTGGCCAAACAACGAGGCAATGCGCGCTCGCCTTTCAATTATTGAAGAAGGTGAACAACGTAAAGTCCGTATGGCACATTTATGTGTCATTACTTCACATAAAGTTAACGGTGTTGCTCAAATCCATTCAGACTTAGTAAAAAAAGATCTATTCCCAGAATTCAACCAACTTTGGCCAGAGAAATTAACCAATGTAACTAATGGTATTACCCCAAGACGTTGGTTGAAATCATGTAACCCATTACTGTCTGAATTACTGTCAAAGCACGTTGACGATGACTGGGCTAAAAACTTAAACAGCTTATCTTCATTATCAACCCTTGCTGATAATGCCAGTTTCCAAAAGAAATTCATGGCAATTAAACATCAAAACAAAGTGGCATTAACCACTGAAATTAAAACCTTAACCGGTATAGATGTCAGCCCAGAGGCCATTTTTGATGTCCAAATTAAACGACTTCATGAATACAAACGCCAGCACCTTAATTTATTGCATATCTTAGCGCTATACCGCCGTTTATTGGCTGATCCTGACTTACCTATGCAACCACGCGTATTTATCTTTGGTGCAAAAGCAGCGCCGGGCTATCAGTTAGCCAAAGAAATTATTTACGCAACCAATAAAATTGCTGAAAAAATCAATAATGACACCCGCATTCAAGACAAATTAAAAGTGGTGTTTTTACCTAACTATCGGGTCAGTTTAGCCGAAAAAATAATTCCGGCAGCCGATGTTTCAGAGCAAATATCAACAGCAGGTAAAGAAGCCTCTGGTACTGGCAATATGAAGCTCGCCCTCAACGGTGCCGTAACCATTGGGACTTTAGATGGCGCAAACATTGAAATAGCTGAAGAAGTTGGCGACGACAATATTTTCATCTTTGGCTTAACCGTTGATGAAGTTAAAGCCCTAGATAACAAAGGCTACAACCCTTATCACTTTTATGAAACGAATAATGAAATCAAAGCCTGTTTAGACTGGTTAGACACGGACTACTTTACGCCAGGTCATATGGGAGAATTATCTTCGATTAAACAAAGTTTCCTTGAAGGTGGCGATCCTTACAAAGTGCTGGCTGACTTTGAAAGCTACAGTGACGCTCAACAAGACTTAGGTGTCGCTTATCAAGACAAAAAACGTTGGGCAAAAATGGCCATTTTAAATACGGCGTTGATGGGCAAATTTAATTCTGATCGCTCGATTGAAGACTATGTGAAAAACATTTGGTTTTTAACACCGAGCGCTTAAGCATTAATTATTAAGAAAACTGAGGAAAATATATGAGTTTATCTGTAAATGACATCAAAGCTTTAGTCAGCGCTTGCCATAAGACACCTTACGAGGTTTTAGGGTTAAATGCTGACCAAAACACTCGTTATTTACGGATCACTTGCTATTTTCCTCACCTTAACGATATTGACGCTGTTGAGATAATGGCCTTAGCCCCTAATAAAAAATCAGCGCAACTTAATAGTAATGAACAGATAAAATCATTAGGTAAGTTGGTGAAAGTTCATCACAGTGGACTTTACTCACTTAAGCTACGTCGTAAAAAATTATTCACTTATAAACTCAAGCTGACCTCTGCAAACGCATCATGGTTAATTGACGATCCCTATCAGTTTTCAGCTACCTTAGGGGACCTTGATATTTACTTGCTGCAACAAGGTAATCATCAAAAACCTTACGAGAAATTAGGCGCTCATCTGCAAAATAAAACCCTTAATGGCCAAAAAATTCAGGGTGTTTCGTTTGCTGTTTGGGCACCTAATGCCAGTCATGTTTCTTTGCTTGGTGACTTTAATCACTGGGATGAACGTAGCCATGCCATGCAAAATATCACCTTGGGCGATGTCGCTAGTGGCTATTGGAATATATTTATCCCACAAGCGTCAGTTGGGCAACAATATAAGTATGCGATTAAAGACAAAAACGGTAACACGTTACCATTTAAAGCCGACCCTTATGGCAACCAAGCCCAATACCGACCTGACACAGCGTCAATTATCAGTGCAAAAGACAATTACCTTTGGCAAGACCAAGATTGGTTAGCCAAACGTGAAAAACGTAACAGTAGAAACGCTGCAATTTCAATTTACGAAGTCCATTTAGGCTCTTGGCGCCGAGATAAAAATAACGAATTTTTAAATTACCGTCAGATAGCTGACCAGCTTATTCCTTACACTTTATCAATGGGTTTTACCCATATTCAGCTAATGCCGGTCAGTGAATTTCCATTCGATGGTTCATGGGGATATCAACCGGTTGGCTTATTTGCACCAACAGCTCGGTTTGGTAATGAAGCTGACTTTCAGTATTTTGTTGATGCCTGTCATCAAGCCAATTTAGGCTTATTGATTGATTGGGTACCGGGACATTTTCCAAGTGATGATCACGGTTTAGCGACCTTCGATGGTACTCATCTTTTTGAGCATGAAGACCCAAGACAGGGATATCACCCCGACTGGAATACCCTTATTTATAATTACGAGCGTGTTGAAGTTGCCAATTTTTTGCGAGCAAGTGCCCTGCATTGGTTAGATAAATACCATGTTGATGGCATTCGCGTTGACGCAGTTGCCTCGATGCTTTATCTCGACTACAGCCGCAAAGAAAATGAATGGATCCCTAACATCCACGGAGGCAGAGAAAACTTAGCCGCTGTCGACTTTTTAAAACGCTTTAACGAAGAACTCTATCAACAATACCCTGGTACATTTTCTGTTGCCGAAGAGTCTACGTCATGGCCGGGTGTTTCTCGCGCGACCCATGATGGCGGTTTAGGCTTTGGTTATAAATGGAATATGGGCTGGATGAACGACAGTTTACAATACATGCAGCGTGAATCTGTGCATCGTTGCCATCACCATAACGAACTTAGCTTTAGCCTAGTTTATGCCTTTGATGAAAACTTTATTCTGCCACTTAGTCATGACGAAGTCGTTCATGGTAAAGGCTCTATTTTACAAAAGATGCCTGGCGATGATGCTTGGCAACAGTTTGCCAATATACGCGCTTATTACAGTTTTATGTGGGCACATCCCGGTAAAAAGCTACTATTTATGGGCTGTGAATTTGCCCAAGGTAAAGAATGGGATCATGACCACGAACTTGATTGGTATCAACTTGACGTTCACTGGCACAGTGGCGTACAGCGACTGATCAAAGCGTTAAATAAGGTTTATTGCAACACGCCAGCGCTCTATGAAAAAGATTGCCAAAGCGAGGGTTTTAGTTGGTTAGATCATCAAAACAGCGAACAATCAATTTACAGCTTTATTCGTTTTGGCAATGACGCCCAAGAGAATGCGGTTGTCGTGGTATGTAACTTTACCTCACAAACCCATCATAACGTTAAGTTAGGGGTACCAAAATCGGGAGAGTACGTCGAATTACTTAACTCGGACGCTGAAATTTATGGCGGCAGTAACACCTTGAACCTAGGTATTTTACCGAGTGTAGAATTGGCCTGGCAAGGTCAGCAACACTATATAGACATTACTGTACCACCGTTAGCAACAGCAATGTTTATCCTCAAAGATGTACGTTTACCACTTGAGGGTAAATAATGACAACTTGCGCAATTAACACTGCATACAAAGTAACTTCGGGGCGTTCGTATCCGATGGGTGCTTCACTGGCTAAAAATGGTCTGGGCTGTAACTTTGCCCTATTTTCTGCACATGCAACAAAAGTAGAACTTTGTCTATTTTCAGGTGACGGTAAATATGAACTACAGCGTATTGAATTACCTGAGTTTACCGATGATGTTTGGCATGGTTTCGTTGAAGGGATCGCAGAAGGTTGTTTATATGGCTACCGCGTACATGGTCCTTTTGAACCTCATAATGGCCATCGTTTTAATGCTAATAAATTATTGTTAGACCCCTATGCTAAAAAATTGCACGGTAGCTTTATCCGCAGCGACCTTAATTTTAGTTATGATCTAAAAAGCACCCAAAAAGATTTAACCGTTGATAATCGTGATAATTCGGCGACTATGCCAAAGTGTGTGGTTGTTTCACCATTACTGTTTAGTCAAACGCATCCACAAGTTCGTCGCCGTGACACCATTCTTTATGAATTACATGTTAAAGGCTTTACCCAACAAAATCCCGATGTACCCATTGAGCTACGCGGAACATTCGCGGGTCTTGCTAATAAAAAGGTTTGCCAGTATTTAAAGTCTTTAGGGGTAACCAGTATTGAACTGCTACCCGTGCAACAGTTTATTAATGAGGACTTTGTCCAAGACAAAGGGTTAACTAATTACTGGGGCTATAACACCATTTCATTTTTTGTTCCGCACGCCGCTTACTGCCATTCAGGTGAGGTTGGCGAGTTTCGTTCTATGGTTGAAACTTACCATGAAGCAGGTATCGAAGTTATTCTTGATGTGGTTTATAACCATACGGCAGAAGGTGATGAACTTGGTCAAACGCTGAGCTTTAAAGGCATAGACAATGCTAGTTATTATCGTTTACACCCAGCTGACAAACGCTATTATGAGAATTTTTCAGGGTGCGGCAATACCATTAATGTGCAGCACCCTCGTGTTATTCAACTGATCACTGACAGTTTGCGCTACTGGGTTGAAATCATGGGCGTTGACGGTTTTCGTTTCGACTTAGCGCCAGTACTAGGGCGCGATGCACCTGATTTTAAAGCCAACAATCACTTTTTTACCAGTATAAGACAAGATCCTATCTTATCAAGAGTTAAACTTATTGCCGAACCTTGGGATGTCGGTCATGGCGGCTATCAACTAGGCCGTTTTCCCAATAGCTGGTTAGAGCTAAACGATCGTTTTCGTGACTCTTGTCGACGCTTCTGGCGAGGTGAACAAGGCTTAGTTGCAGAGTTTGCTAAACGTTTGCACGGCTCAAGTGACATTTTTGAACAGCCCAGTCGTCGACCTAGTGCCAGTGTAAATTTTATTACTTCACATGATGGTTTTACCTTAACCGATTTAGTGAGCTTCAATAACAAGCAAAACAAGGCGAACGGCGAACAAAACCATGACGGCCATAACAGTAACTTTAGTAATAATTTAGGGACTGAAGGGCCAACCGACAATTGTAGAATTAGTCTGTTACGCCGCCAGCAAAAACGCAATTTACTGACCACCCTCTTTATTGCTCAAGGCACGCCGATGTTACTCAGTGGCGATGAACTCAATAATAGCCAGCGCGGTAACAATAATGCTTACTGCCAAGATAATGAAATATCGTGGCTAGATTGGCAAAGCCCACAAGCACAGCAAGAATCAGATTTTGTTAAAAAATTAATTGCACTGCGAAAAGCACATCCGCTATTAAACAGAACACATTATCAACACGGTGTAAAAGTAAGTGAACATACCGGTTTAGCTGATATCAGTTGGTTAAATTGTCACGGTAAAGCGATGACTAAAGACAATTGGCATGATCAATCCATCAAGTGCTTTGCAATGATGTTAGCCAATACCGAGCGCTCATCTACTCCTGAACATCAGCAAGACGATGCCCTACTGATTATTTTTAATGCTCATCAGCGCAGTATCAACTTCTTATTGCCAGTACTTAACGGTTACTGGCAAGTGCTCATTGATACCGCTGTTGATAATCAAGAATACAGTTACGCTGACAAAAAATCGCAAAAAAACATTAGACACCCCGCTATTACCATTGCTGAACATAGCTGTGTGGTATTGCGGTATTTACATAGCCCAAAAGACAAATAGCAATACGGTTCTGCGTTAAGTAGTTGAATCGTAGATAACAAAATCACCACAAGCATTGGCAAAAGTATTCCTTTAGCCACTCAAAAAGAATAGAGTATTAAACTTATGAATTTGATAGAAAAACTTGCCGACCTAGTTGGCTTTCACAGAAGTTACACTGATAGTTATGGGCACCAAGTTCCGGCAAACGAAAGTGCTAGGCATAGCCTACTTTGTGCTATGGGTTATGACCTGTCTAATAACCATACTATCAATAACAGTATTACAGCCTTACAAGAAGATAGCTGGCGTAAAATGTTGCCTGGCGTCCATATTGCTAAGCTTGAAGAACACAGTCACACTATTATTATTAGCCTACCGGTAGATGAAAGTTTAAAAGTTACTTGGCAGATAACTACTGAGCAAAGCGAAATCTTAACGGGTGAAGTGTTGGTTAGCGAGTTAATTTTCCAAGAAAAAAATCAGCTTGCCGATAAAGAATATCGAAAGCTTGCCTTAACACTCCCTTTGTTATCGCAAGGTTATCATAAGCTTAAGCTGAGTTATGGCCAACAAACAGCAAGTTGTCATTTGATTTTTGCGCCTAAAACTTGTTATAGCCCACAGGAAGCCTCACCAGAAAAAATGTGGGGATATGCTGCGCAGTTATATTCACTCAAAAGTGAAAGTAATTGGGGAATGGGCGATTTTGGTGATTTAAAAACACTGGTTAAAAATTCTGCCGAGCAAGGCGCTGCCGCCATAGGTTTAAATCCGTTGCATCCCTTGTATCAAAATAATCCCGCACATCGCAGCCCTTATTCCCCGACCAGCCGTTGTTTTCTCAATAGTTTGTATATTGATGTTACCCAGGTACCTAACTTTTCAAGCTGCAAGGCCGCTCAACTTCGCTTTAACAGTGATGAATTTCAAGCAAAAGTTAACTTCGTCCGTAACACTGAACTTATCGATTACCCTGGCGTTGCTGATGTTAAATTTGAAATTATTGAATTACTCTTTGAAGACTTCATTCAAGCGAATAATGACCAGAATGTAAGCGCGACCTACCAAGAGTTCAGCGACTTTAAAGCCGAGCAAGGCGATGATTTATTACTGTTAACCACCTTTGACGCCTTATATGAGTATTTTAGAATGATTGATTCTAATGCTTATGGTTGGAAAATGTGGCCGAGTGAGTTTCAATCACCACATTCAGCACAAGTCGCTGCTTTTCAACAACAGCATGCTAAACGTCTTGATTACTTTGCTTTTTTGCAATGGCTAGCTCATCGCCAGTTAACTGATGTTGCCGCATTAACAGAACAAGCTGGCATGCCGATTGGTTTATATCTAGACCTTGCGGTTGGTTGTGACGGCTCGGGCGTTGATGTTTGGTCTGATAAAGATGTTTATGTGTCTGGTGCAGCGGTTGGTGCTCCACCCGATGCTATGAATACCTTAGGGCAAGATTGGGGGCTAACGCCGATTAACCCAGTAGCACTGCAGCAACAAGGATATTTACCCTTAATAAAGGCACTGCGCAGTAATATGCAATATGCAGGTGCTTTACGTATTGATCATATTTTAGGTTTAATGCGTCAATATTGGGTAGCGCCGGGCATGAAAGCCGATCAAGGTGTTTATATTACCTTTCCATTTAAAGATATATTGCGCATTATTGCCCTTGAATCTCGTCGTAATGACTGTGTGGTTATCGGCGAAGACTTAGGCACGGTGCCCGATGGCTTTAGTGAAATAATGGCCGCCGCAGGTTTACTATCATACAAGGTGCTATTTTTTGAGCGTTGGGAGTCGGGTTTATTTAAACGCCCGGAGTTGTATCCAGCCCAATCTATGGTAACAGTGTCAACACACGATTTACCTACCCTTACCGGTTGGTGGACTGGACGTGATTTACATTGGCGACAAGCATTGAATCTATATCCATCAGACGAAATGGGCCAACAAGAACGCCAAGCTCGTATACAAGACCGTAGCTTGTTAGTTGCAGCATTAGCAGACTTAGACGTTATCGATGTAACAAAAGCGCCGCAACAAAGTCCGGCAATAATCAATACTGAATTATCAATTGCCGTCCAGAAATATATGGCGAAAGCACACAGCCATATCCAACTTATTCCATTAGAAGACACCTTAGAGATTGTTGAACAAGTTAACATTCCCGGCACTATCGATGAACACCCTAACTGGCGTCAAAAATTACCGGTAACTATGACTGAGTTTTGGCAAAAAGATTCTGTTAAATTGCTTGCACAAGCGATGCAAAAAGCCAGACCAAAAAGCTAATATTAGTCATAATGTCGATTTTAATGAACACAATAATGGATGAGAATATAATGATAATAACAAATAGTACATTCACATTAAAAAAATCAAAGATTGCGCTACTTATCTTAAGTGGCCTATTTCTTAGCGCTTGTAATGAAACTAAGCCAATTCACATAGAAAAATCAGCCAGCTTAAGTGAGGCAAAAGCCTTACCACTTAAAAATGCTGACGATTTAGCTCCTTATTTAAATAGAAATATACAAGATGAAGTTTTTTACTTTGTTATGCCCGACCGTTTTTATAATGGCAACACCGATAATGACCAAGGTTCTAAGACCGACATAATATCTGCTGGTGGTTTTGATAAAGCCGACAAAGGCATGTATCACGGCGGTGACATTCAAGGTTTGCAGGCTAAACTGCCTTATTTGAAAGGTATGGGGATTAGCGCTATTTGGTTAACACCTATTATGCGTAATCAGGCCATGCAAGGTGATTCTTCGGGTTATCATGGTTACTGGATCTTAGACTTTAATGAAATTGACCCACATTTGGGCAGTAATGAAGATTTAAAACGTTTCATTAACGCTGCACATAAAGAGAATATAAAAGTATTTTTTGACATTATTACTAACCACACCGCTGACGTTATTAAGTATGTTGAATGTCACGGCGAAGATGGCTTACAGTATTTGATGAAAGAAAATGATGGCTGTTTATATAAAACACTTGCTCAAGTGGCAGCGGGTGATACTTATCAAGCCGTTATTCCTAAAGGCCAAGAAAACCTTAAATCACCCGCTTGGTTAAATGATAAAAAATATTATCACAACCAAGGAGATACAACCTATGAAGGCGAAAACTCGATATATGGCGACTTTAGTGGCTTAGATGATATTGATACTAATTCACCTGAAGTGGTTACAGGCATGACCGAAATATTCAAAAATGTCATCAGTGAATTTAAACCTGATGGTTTTAGAATTGATACCGTAAAGCACGTCAATATAGAGTTTTGGGCAGATTTTGCCCCTGCGCTTGTTGACCACGCAAAAGCGATAGGTATTCCAGAATTTTTTATGTTTGGTGAAGTATATAGTGGCGATGTTAAAGAATTAAGTGCTTATACCACAGTAGGTAAAATGCAGTCTGTACTTGATTTTTCCTTACAGTTTGCTTTACAAGACACCCTTATTAAACAGCAAGGAACACATAAACTCGTTGAGGTGTTCGAGAATGATGCTTACTATAATGACAGTGACAGTAATGCCAATCAGTTGCTTAACTTTACCGGTAACCATGACATGGGACGTTTTTCTGGCATGTTGAAAAGTAGTGATTTCAACTATAGCGAAGCAGAAATTATTCAACGCACCTTGCTAGCCCATGCGATGGTTTACTTTCTGCGTGGCGTGCCAATTGTCTATTATGGCGACGAGCAAGGTTTTGTTGGTGATGGCGGAGATAAAGACTCTCGCCAAGACATGATGCCTTCCTTGGTAGACAGCTACAACGATGATGATTTACTCGCAAATATTAAAACGACCGCTGATGACAACTTTGATGAAAATCATCTATTTTATAAGACATTTGCTGAGTATGCAGATATCTATTATCAATACCCAGCACTTAGGTTTGGCGAACAAAAATTCATAAATGCTGATAATAAGCCGGGGGTTTTTGCGGTATCTCGTACATTAAAAGACGAAGAAGAAATCATTATTGTCTTTAATACAGCAAAAACAGAAAAGTCTGTCGCGTTAGGCTTTACCCTCAAAAATGGCAAAAAAATATACCCAGCCTTTAAAAGTGATGAGTTTGTCGATGGAACATTAACCGTTCCCCCGTTAAGCTTTGCAATTTATCAGGTCAGGTAGCTGAAGGTTTAGTATTTTTTGCACAGATAAAGAAAAACCAAGGCGCTATGGGAGTGTCCTTGGTTTTTAATTTATTCTTTAATTAGTAAACTATTTCATTATTTGCTGTTTCACCTCCTTATCTTATTTAAATAAATGATTGAACACACCTTTACCTTCACTTATACCAACACTTAATAATTATTAGCCACTTGCTCGGTGTTACTGTGCAGCTTTATTACCACACGTCGGTCATAAAAACTGACTTCTTGTTGAGTGTTAGCCACTACCGGCGCTTGCTCACCAAAAGCAAACAGTTTAATGCGTTCTGCTTTAACGCCTTGGTCAATTAAGGCATTTTTAACGGTGTTAACACGAGCAATAGACAGCGCTTGGTTTGATTTTTTATTACCTTGTTTATCGGTATAACCCGATAAATCGATAAAGAGTTTTGGCGATTGTTGTAACATTTCTGCCAAAGCAACGATTTGACTTTTATAGTGCGGCTGTAAGTCACTAGAGCCAGTTGAAAATTGTAAACTCATCAGTAAATTTTCAGCTTGTAGTTGACTGGCATTTTGGTGTTTTTTATCAAAGTTTTGTTCTAAAACCGATAATTCTAATTGATGATTTTGTTCAGAGCGTTGTAAATTGCGGCGGAACTCGTTTGCAGCCTGCAAATAATCATGCTCTTGCTTTTTCAATGACGCCTGTAGTTCACTCAAATTTTCTTTATCGTTTTGTGTTTTCGCAATAAGTGTACCGGTCGCTCCCACTAAAATAGCGCCAATAGGACCACCAAATATCGCGCCAATGATCATGCCGCTACCTAAGCCAATACTTTCTTTATCTCTGTCACTAAGTTCAACCGAATCGCTTGCTGTTAAGTTTGACTTTTCAAAGGCGTATGCGGAATGACTTAATGTCGGTGCAGCAATAAGCGCTGTGATTAAGAAAAGTTTCGCTGGGTTTAATTTACTGTTAATTTTTTTCATGTTAATTCCTAAATGATTAAGGTGTTTTTTGTTGACGAGGTAATTAAAACAAGAAAAATAGGCTTTGAAACGACACAAAAAAGGCAAAGTAATGAGCAAATGTGGCAACAATGTGGCAATTACAACAATTGCGCGCATTTATAAAAAAACTCTTATATAGTGCCTTAAAATAAGTTAACCAATAGAGTCGTATAGAGTGTTAAAACGAATTGCCATAGTCGAAGATGAAGCCGCTATAAGAGAAAACTATGCGGATGTGCTGCGCGTTCAAGGTTATCAAGTGCAGACCTTTGCTAATAGAGAAAACGCCTGTAAGGCCTTTGCAATAAGTTTGCCTCACCTTGTGATATTAGATATTGGCTTAGAGCAAGAATATGACGGCGGTTTTACCCTATGCCAATGGCTTAGGAATATATCAACGACCTTGCCTATTATTTTTTTAACTGCGCGTGATAATGATGTTGATACGGTGTCAGGATTACGTATTGGCGCTGACGATTATTTAACTAAAGATATTAGCCTGCCACATTTATCAGCGCGCATTGCAGCCCTCTTTCGTCGCCAAGAAGCACTAAAACAGCCAACTGCTGAAAGTAGTTTACTCACATTAGGGCCGCTAACTATCGACAATCAACGAATGAGCATTATTTGGCAGCAACAAAGTGTTGATTTAACGATCACCGAATTTTGGATGGTCTTTGCCTTAGCTAAAAACCCCGGACATGTTAAGAACCGTCAACAACTGATGAAAGACTCCAACATCTATGTCGACGACAGTACCATTACTTCCCATGTAAAACGCATTCGTAAAAAATTTAACCAAATAGATAAAGACTTTAACTGCATAGAAACAGTTTATGGCATGGGCTATCGTTGGAACAAAGATGAAAAATAAGCTCAATTTTCGTTTCGGCTTACGAACTAAGCTTCTACTCCTGTCTAGTTTTCTCTTTGCCATTCCCTGGTTTGGTTATCAATACGTATGGGAAATGGAAAAGTATTTACGCTTTGGTCAAGAACAAACAATCATAGGAACAGCAAGAGCCCTCGCGACTTCGTTGCATGAACGCCCTAACCTTTTTAATAACCAAGCCAGTTTTTTACCCGATGTTGAAAAAGGTAAAGACCTTTACGGTTATCAATTATCTCAAGCGATAAATCTCGACGGTTTACCCAACGACTGGCCAAGTTTTCAAGAAAAGTCCCACTACTATGGGGTTAATAACCAGCTTGGTCAGCAATTAAGCGTTGATAAGCTCACTAATCATTTCAGTGCCGCTGTTGGAAAATATGATAAATACTTATACTTTTTTATTCAGGTGATCGACGATACGGTTATTTATCGTGATGAAAATGCTCGAGCCATCAACAAAAATGATCATCTGGAATTATCATTCAACGATATTAATGGCAATTTCCAACGTTTTATCGTCAGTAATAAAAATCAGGGGTGGCTTGCTGCCTATCGCATTAATGACCTTGAAAGTAATGAACGGCTTCAATTTCCAAGACCCGTTAGCTTCATTCAGGGCCAATGGCGCGATACCGAGCAAGGTTATAATATTGAACTTCGCATCCCTTTAACTAAAATCAGTGACCGCTTAGCCTTTGCCATTCATGATGTTGATACGCCATTGAGTGCAGCCACAACAATAATAGGCAGTGCAGATCCAAGTAGCGCAGCAACCTTAGGCACCATTTTGGTGCCGTCACCTGAAATTGAACGCATAGTAAAGGGCATGAGTTACACACAGTCACGTATTTGGGTGGTTGATCAACATCATCGCGTACTAGCAAAAAGTGGCGACATAAAAAAAGCCAGTGGCTTATGGCAAAAAAACATCAATAACTCTGATAACGATGGCTCTTGGTATGCTTGGACACAAAAATACTTACAACCGTTATTTCAACATTTGCTCAACAAACCTCAAGATGATTTTATTGACCGTCTTTACGACACGCAAAACCTAACGGGTGAACATATTGAAGCCGCACTTGCGGGTATGCCAAAATCTCAATGGCGATTAACCACAGATAAAAAAGCGGTAATCATATCAGCTGCATACCCTATTTATATCAGTGATAAGGTCAACGGTGCGGTCATTGTTGAAGAAACAACCAATGGCATTCTCAGTGTACGAAATAAAGCCTTAGAGAAATTGTTTACGTCAATTTTAGCGATTATGTTATTGGGTGCTTTCGCTTTTTTCTTTTTTGCGTCACGTATTTCAAATCGCATTCGCCAACTGCGTAATCAGGCAGAAATTGCTATTGATGAACACGGTCGAATCAATAACGAGATAGCCGAGAGTATGCAAGTATCAACAGCCAATGATGAAATTGGCGACCTCTCTCGCAGTTTTTCTACGGCAGTAAATCGTTTAAGCCAGTACAATCATTACTTAGAAAATATGTCGTCACGACTCTCACATGAACTCCGCACCCCGATAGCGATTGTTAGAACATCCTTAGAAAATTTGTCTTTACAAGCCTTACCTGAGAAAAGTTCCGCTTACATTGACCGTGCCCAAAGTGGTATTAATCGCTTAAACAATATATTAACCAATATGAGTGAAGCGACTCGTCTTGAACAAATGCTCAATCAAACTGACAAGGTCAGTTTTAATCTCTTTGATGTGCTTAATGGTTGTGTACAAGGATATCAGCAGATATACCCTAACTTTACTATTGAGTATTTGGCCTCAGATAAAAAAGTAATGTTGGCGGGATCGCCTGAGCATATAGCGCAATTATTAGATAAGGTTGTCACTAATGCCGTAGAGTTTAGTGATGATAATAAACTTTTCATAACGACAGCGTTGAAAAACAAAGACATCACCATTCACGTTAGCAATAACGGCACGTTATTACCCGACACGATGGAAGAGCGACTTTTTGATTCTATGGTTTCAATGCGTGAAACACCGCAAATGAAAGAAGATAAGACTCCTCATTTGGGCTTAGGCTTATATATTGCCCGCTTGATTTGTGAATTTCATCAGGGGCATATCGTGGCAAGTAATCATCATAATCCGCAAGGTGTCACGGTGTCGATTACCTTGCCATTGCAGGTAAAGTAATTATTTACTCTATACCTAAATATTTATGTACTTGAACGGATAAACGCCAATTATTTTCAATACAGCTTTTTATTGCTAACGCTGTTGCCCGTTCTTTTTGGCTGATCGGTTGCAAATAAACTTGGGTGTTAACAATATTATGTTCGGCTAATAACGCTTTTAAGTCGTCTATATGCTGCTCAGTCGCCACTGGATGTTTAATTTCATTGGCACGTAACATCGCTGAGTTTAATATTTTGTAGCCACCCTTCATGTTTACTTTGGGTGAAACAGTCACCCAGCACTTATCCGTCACCTGTATTTCAAAAGTACCCGATGTTTCTAATTGACAACTAAAACCATTGGTTTCAAGTGCTTGGCACAGAGGGAGTAAATCAACCATCGCTGGCTCACCGCCTGTGATAACAATGTGTTTGGCTTGATAACCTTCTGCCGTTATCATCGCTAAAATATCTTTAACCGTAAGCGCTGACCACGTTTGAGATTCAGCTTCTTTTGTTAACATAGCATTCGGTGTTACTTCATCTTCAAGGTTTATTGCCCAAGTATGCTTAGTATCACACCACGAGCAAGCAACGGGGCAACCTTGTAAACGGATAAAAATTGAAGGTTGACCGGTAAAAGCGCCCTCTCCTTGAATAGTTTCAAATAATTCATTAATTTTGTATTTTACGGTCATCGGGGTTTTTGCCTGTTTATTGCTGGTGTAAATTGAAGTAAAATGCGCGATATTAATTATACCCTAAGAGACTTTAGAAATGACAAACAAAGTTGTTGTTATTTATTCTGGTGGCATGGACTCATTCACTGTTCTTAATCGCGCCTTGCATGATGGCAAAGAAGTGTTCGCATTAACCTTTGATTACGGACAGCGTCATGTCAAAGAAATTGAATTTGCCAGTACGGTTTGTCAATCACTTGATGTAAACCATAAAATTATCGATATATCATCTATTAATCAATTGCTTGCTGGTTCTTCATTAACCGACAATATTGATATTCCTGAAGGTCATTACGAAGCTGAAAGTATGAAATCAACGGTTGTACCTAACCGTAACATGATTTTGTTATCACTTGCGGTCGGTTATGCCGTTTCAGTGGGGGCTAGCCAAGTTTATTACGGCGCACATTCAGGAGACCATGCAATATATCCTGATTGTCGTCCCGAATTTGTAATGAAAATGAATGAGGTGTGTAAAATAGCTAACTACGAGTCAGTAGAAATATTTAGCCCTTATTTAACGGTTACTAAAAGTGATATTTTAACCGATGGATTAAAAATGGGCTTAAGCTATGATAATACTTGGACGTGTTATAACGGCCGTGAAAAAGCCTGTGGAAAATGTGGTGCCTGCCAAGAGCGTTTAGAAGCTTTCAGTGATAATAATGTTACCGATCCGTTAAGTTACGAATCTTGATAAATAAAAGATAAAACACGGCAAGGTGTTTTATCTTTTTTCTGTACTGACCAAAGAAATATTACGCTTAAAGCTTATGAAAATAAGGCATTGTGTAGCTTTTCAACGGTTTCATTTGCTTGTTTCTCGTCGACTAAGAAACATAAGTTATGTTCACTGGCGCCATGACAAATCATCCGCACGTTTATCCCTGATATAGTTTCAAAAATACTGGTACCAACGCCATTACTGCGATGCATTTTATTTCCTATAACCGCTATTAACGATAAACCGTGCTCTACGGTGACTTCACAAAGCTGTTCTAATTCTTCAACAACGGTTGAATTTAAAAGCGCTTGCGTCGACCCCGTTGGATTATCAAAGGTTAGCGCAATACTGATTTCACTGGTGGTAATTAAATCAACACTCAGTTCATGTTTGGCTAAAATACCAAAGACTTGTGCAAGAAAACCACTAGCATGTAGCATAGCAGGACTCTTTACCGTTACTAATGTTTGCTCTCTACGTAAGGCTATTGAGCGGTATATTGGGCTCGATTCAACAAACTGTTGAATGCGTGTACCCCCCTTCTCTGGTTCCTTACTTGAACCAACAAAAACCGGAATATTCTTTCTCATCGCAGGAATGAGTGTTGCCGGATGAAGAATTTTTGCGCCAAAGGTCGCCATTTCAGCCGCTTCGCCAAAACTGATTTCTTTAATAGCACGGGCATGCTCGGTAATACGTGGGTCTGTGGTAAAAATACCGACAACATCAGTCCAAATAGAAAGATTATCGGCATGTAACGCTTCGGCTAAAAGTGCCGCACTGTAATCAGATCCACCACGGCCTAGGGTTGTCGTATGACCGTCCTCGTCTTGACCAATGAAACCTTGGGTAACGATAACTTTATCAACCAGCAAAGGCATAAGAAATTGCTGTGCGTTATTAGCGAGCATCTCAAGGTTAACAACGGCTTTACCGTATAATGCGTTGGTTTTCATAACTTGGCGAACATCAAACATTTCGCCATTAACACCAACAGATTTAAGGACTTGTGCAAAGATACATGAACTCATTTGTTCACCAAATGACAAAATTGCATCGGCTATGCGTGGGCAATAATTAAGTGATTGCGCGTTAGAGAACTCGCTTAACTCATTTAGCAGTTGATCAATTTGAAAGTTTAGCTGTGTTTCTTCAGCTAAATGTTGGGTAATATTAAATTGGATAGCGCGAATACTGCTAATGATTGTTAATTGTTCATGCTGAGATACATCTTTTTGACTTAAACGAACCAGTAAATTAGTAACGCCTGAACTTGCAGATACGACAACAACTTTGTTACTTGCATCGTTTTTAATGATCTGAGCGCATCGTAACATCGCTTGATGATCAGCTAGACTTGTGCCGCCAAATTTTGCAACAGTAAAAGGTAATAATGACATCTAAGGTCTCCCTAATTAAGCCCCCAGTAATAATTATAGGGTAACTTTATAAACTTCAAGGAAGAGCATGGCTGAATTAAGAAGTGTTCTTGGTAAGATAAACTAAACTTTTCAGCCAGAAGCTCTCCACCATAATCTAATTAGCACTTAACATACTAACTAGAGGTGACAATCCTAGGGATTCAGCCCTAGTAACCGAATAAATAACGCCACTCGCTAATTACTCTCGGCAATAGTCTCCCTCAATAACAGTCAAAAGAATGGTGGTTCTTCGTGTTATCTACCTAGCTACTGCTCCTCTTCTGGTTGATTATTAAAAACATACAATTTGAGTATTTATTCTAATAACCGACATGTGGATTAAATCCTATCTGTAATAATAAATCAACAGGCTAAGTCGATCTTTTTTAGAAATAATAGCTTAATAGTATTACCCATAGTTCAACTAAAGCATGGCTAGCCTTTTATATAAAAATTAACGGTTGCTGCAGCGCATTAATTTTATACCACCGACATCCGTTGAAAAACCAAGATTTTTATAAAAGCTCTCCAGTTCAGGTAAGCAATATAATTCAAAATGTTTTACTTTGATTAATTTATCATGGTTTTTAACCAGGCTCATCAATTGCTGACCGATACCATTACCGCGATGAGAGGCGCTTACAATCACATCAAAGATTATTGCTTTATAGATAAAGTCGCTTAGAATTCGCGTAAAACCAATGAGCTCATTGTCTACATCGAGAATACCAATACAAATTTGAGAACCACGAATACAATTTTGAGTGTCTTCGAGTGAGCGTTCTTTACCCCACCATACACTTCTATAAAGCTGGTGAACTTGCTTTATATGGTCGTCAGAAAATCTATAAATTATGGTCATCTTTAATTTTTAAACTCAATATTCACTGACCTATTAACAGACAGTAATTAGCCAGCAACATTATTTAATAAGGGTAACACCCGCAACTTCTACCACTGTTTTTGCATCAGCACGTTCAATAACTTTTAATAGTGTTGTTTGAATAGTTTCATCTTTTCTCGCATCACCTTTACTGGTAAATTTTTGCTCTTGTGGAGCATCACCTTCAGCGGCAATAAAACCAACCACAACTTCAGTAGCACAATCAGCTGACTGACCAAAATAAGCTAATGAAATTTGTGGGTAGCCTTGAAATCCTTTCTTAACTCTTTTATCAATACGTTTAGTCGATTTGTCTAAGTTCATAATAATTATCCAAAAAATAACGCGATATTCGCGCGAATAAAACAATAGTTATCTAAAGTCATAAGTGATTTATCAATATAAGCTAACCCACTACAACACATGCTGAACCAATAAGATGAATATCAATACTACATGAGGAAATGCAACAGTAGGCCTAATTGATTGACAGGCATATTCTTTAATTAAGGTAAGACCTGATAAGCTAACTTTATGATATTCAGAGTTAAATTGACATACATTTTCACTACTGTCGGCTGAAATATATTTTTCCAGCTGTAAAAGCCGTGTCTCAATACGTGATTGAAATGTCTTCCAAACAGCATCTTGAAGCCATAAAACGACTAAGATTAAAAAGATAGGAATCGTGATTACATTCGATATAATGGCTATTAGTAAAACGATAACGGCAATAAGTTTTATATAAAGCGAATGTTTCTCATAGCTGTCAAACTGATTTTGGAGTAAGGACCATTCTGAGCTGAATTTATTTTTTTCCATTTTTCCCTCTTATAATGAGAATAAATTTTTGCAACACGTAGCACGATACAATAAGTTTTTAATTAAAATGTAAATAATAAAAACTAAAATCGATTTGTATACGTATAACTAACAGTAACCAACTCAATGGTAAATAAAATGTTTGGAATATTTAAAAAAGACCCGATAAAAAAATTAAATAAACTCTATGAAGCTAAGCTTGAACAAGCGATGTTTTCGCAAAGAAATGGAGATATAAAGTCATATTCGATGATCACTGCTGAAGCAGAAAAAATAGCCGTGCAGATTAAAGATTTAGAAAATTCACAAAAGAACTAACGCGCTAATAGCGAACACCCCGCCACTTCATTTAAGGTGATGGCGGGATTTTATTGTTTTCCCTTTTAAACCCGGTATTTATCTGCTTGCGGTCTTCAGTACACTCAATTGATTAATAATTCGTAATGATCAGCCTTTTTGGTAAAGCCAACCCGTCTCAAGTAAAGTTCATGAGCATCATCTGATGGCTCGACGATTAAATGTTTAATACCTTCTTGTCTTAGTTGATTTTCTTCAGCAGAGAACATAAATTTGGCTGCTTTAAAATCTCGGTCTTCGGGAATGATATAGTCGAGTAGCACTTCAACCTTACCGTCCTCATCTAACTCCCGATAAGCAAATAATCCTACGGGTTTCATGTTCCTAAACAATAACAATACCACGGCATCATCAAGTTGCTGCCACTGAAAGTTTTTACATAAGCCAATGATATCTTTACCGTAACGTTCCTTTAACAAGTTGAAAAAAGATGATTCCACTGATTTTAATTTAATTAAATCAAATTGATCTTTTTCTTGATAAATACGGATTAAATAGTATACATCAACCAAAGCTATCCAACCGTTTAAAATAAAAACAGGGTAGGCATCAATAAAGTACCCGTAAACACTAAAGGCAGCAGCACCAAATAAATTTATCCAACGCAATCGTTTGATATTAGACATCATTAACGATAAGGCAATTAGCACACTTGCAACATAACCAAAGGCTTCTAACAGGGACATGACAATACTCTTTTAGTAAAACAACGGGCATAGTATAATAATCTGACCAATTGGTCAGAAAAACACGATTAGATCTTGACACATGAGTCAGGAAAACACAATATATGGCTATTAAATGTATTAAACAGCTAGTTATGGCTCAACTATAATACTAAATAAAAGCAATACATAGCTATGCTATTAGCAACCAATTAACAAATTAAAAAGCATGGACGTTTACATAATTGTTACCTAATGCTTTTCAACTCAATTATTATCTAAAGGGATCACTATGCACTTACCTCAAAATATCATTCGTCAAAAACGTAATAAACAAGCTTTAACTGTAGATGAAATTCAATGCTTTGTTGACGGTCTTAAAACAGGTGATTTCACCGATGCACAAGTTGGCTCTATGGCTATGGCTATTTGGCTTAATGGCATGACAACCGATGAAGTTGTTAATCTAACCATGGCTATGCGTGACTCGGGTACGGTTGTTGATTGGCATAATAAATTAAACAAACCCATTGTAGATAAACATTCAACGGGTGGTGTTGGTGATAAAGTAAGCTTAATGCTAGCACCAATAGTCGCGGCATGTGGGGCTAATGTGCCAATGATTGCAGGACAAGGTTTAGGTCATACTGGTGGTACGGTTGATAAATTAGAGGCCATCCCTGGTTTTAATGTTCGCCCTAGCCTTGCAGAGTTCCAAGCAACAGTTAAAGAGCAAGGCACAGCAATTATTTCACAAACCAAAGATTTAGCACCAGCCGACAAACGTCTTTATTCAATTCGTGACGTAACGAGCACAGTAGAATCCATCCCATTGATCACCGCTTCTATTTTATCAAAAAAATTAGCAGCTGGCCTCGAGTCTTTAGTCATGGATGTAAAAGTAGGCAATGGCGCGATGATGGCCGATATTGAATCAGCTCAAGCATTAGCTCATTCAATTGTCTCAGTCGCCAATGGCGCAGGAACACCGACACAAGCATTAATCACTGATATGAATCAACCGCTGGGAACCACAGTGGGTAATGCGCTTGAAATACAAGAAACTATAGATTATTTGACCGGAAAATATCGTGAACCAAGGTTGCATGAAGTCACGATAGCCCTTGCTGCTCGAATGTTATTAACCAGTAAAATAGCCCGTGATATTGAACAAGCAACAACGTTGGCCGAAGAGGCATTAACATCAGGTAAAGCCGCTGAAATATTTGGCAAAATGATCACCGCGATGGGTGGCCCAGCTGATTTATTAACTCACAGTGAAAGTTTACTGCCTAAAGCTAATATGACTAAAAACATCGTCGCCTCAAAAGCTGGTTACATTGGCATTATGGATACTCGTGCTATAGGTATGGCATTAGTAGAAATGGGTGGTGGTCGTGTCGACCATAATCAAAGCTTAGATTACAGTGTCGGCTTTAGTGATATTAAGCCAAAAGGCACGAAAGTCGCTGAAGGTGACATCATTGCTATTGTTCATGCCAAAGATGACGCTCAAGCAACTCAAGCGATTAAACAATACTTAAGTGCGGTTGAAATTTCAGTAGCGCCAGTTATTGTTGAACCTGTGATACATCAACTCATTACCTAATTATTGATACTCAACTGAGATGAATCCATTATTAAGGCGACTGTAAAGTCGCCTTAACTTTTTATCCCCTTCTTTAAATAAATTTATAAAATGAGAACAATTATGTCGAGAGCAATTATTTTGGTCATTGACGGTTTTGGCTTAGGTCATGCCCCTGATGCAGAAGCTTTTGGTGATGTTAACGCCAACACCTTTGCAAATTTAGCTGAAAAATTTCAAGAAATTAAAGGACGCCCTTTAAAGCTTCCTCATTTAAGTAAACTGGGCTTAGTTAAGGCTTGTCAACAAGCGTCAGGTCGCACGCTTTGTGTTGAACCCGTTAAGCCAACGAAAGGGGCTTATGGTTACGCTGCTGAAATAAGTACTGGTAAGGATACCCCTAGTGGTCACTGGGAAATGGCAGGAGTGCCGGTTTTATTTGATTGGACTTACTTTACTGATAAGAAAAATAGCTTCTCAGCAGAACTGATGGCACAAATAAACCAAGCCACAGGTTATGCTGATATGTTAGGAAATTGCCATGCCTCTGGTACCGATATTATCGCTAATTTAGGCGAACAACATATAAAAACAGGTTTACCTATTTGTTACACCTCAGGCGACAGTGTTTTCCAAGTTGCCGCCCATGAACAACACTTTGGCTTAGATAATCTTTATAAATATTGTCAACAAGTGCGGGTAATACTCGATCCGTTAAATATAGGACGTGTGATCGCTCGCCCTTTTATTGGTGAGATTCCTGCCGATTTTGAGCGAACAGGTAATCGCAGAGATTATTCAGTATTA
The DNA here is from genome assembly GCF_014077275.1 of Colwellia sp. BRX8-7. Lineage (NCBI taxonomy): Bacteria > Pseudomonadati > Pseudomonadota > Gammaproteobacteria > Alteromonadales > Colwelliaceae > Colwellia > Colwellia sp. BRX8-7. The sequence continues at coordinate 88,289 of NZ_JACGVP010000008.1, forward strand.
CCTCCAGCGACCACCGTATTAGAAAAATTAACGCAAGCCGATGGTACGGTGATAAGTGTCGGTAAAATTGCCGATATTTTTGCGCATCAGGGTATTAGTATCAAAACCAAAGCAACCGGACTACCTGCGTTATTAGATGCAACGCTCGCACATATGAAAACCGCAGCAGATAAGAGTATTATTTTTACCAATCTAGTTAATTTTGATCAAGACTTTGGTCATCGACGTGACCCTGTCGGGTTTGGCGAAGCGTTAGAATATTTCGATGAGCGTTTAGCGGAGTTTTTAGATCAAATGGCTGATGATGACTTACTGCTATTAACCGCTGATCACGGTTGTGATCCTACTTGGCCAGGCAATGATCATACGCGTGAATTCGTGCCAGTTATCGCTTATCACAATCATATCCATTCGATAAACTTAGGCCAACGCAATAGTTTTGCCGATTTGGGACAAACTTTAGCCAGTTTATTTACCTTAGACGCAATGGATTATGGTCAGTCTTTTTTAGACGAACTAAAGTTTTAATCATTGAAGCCTTAACTCAAGGACCCTAGTTGGTCCCTTGATAAACGTATTTACTAACAATAAATTGGCTTTTCAATTTGCCAACAGATTTAACAACACTGCCTGATATCAACAGATTAAATAAAAAAACCGAGTAAACTATTATTGATACATAGTCTTACTCGGTTATTAATCATTGATTTTTATTGAGTATTTAAAGAAGGCCTAATGTTACATCAATGATTTATTAGCATCTCGGTATTGCGCAAGGAGTAATTCTGTCGAACTGTCTGAAAGTTCAGTATTATTAGGCTGTCCAATGCGAGATAATATATCATCACCTAATATTTTCCCAAGCTCGACCCCCCATTGGTCGAAGGAATTTAAGTTCCAAATAACCCCTTGAACAAAGACTTTATGCTCATATAAAGCAATTAGCGTCCCAAGTTGGTATGGTGTTAATCGGTCAAAGGTCAAGGTATTCGATGGTCGATTCCCTGGCATTTCTTTATGTTTGGCAATCACTTTGGCTAATGCTTCTTCCATACCTGAAGCGACAAGTTCATCATAGGCTTGTTGATGTGTTTTACCTTGCATTAGCGTTTTACTTTGTGCAAAACAATTGGCAACGAGCATATCTTGGTGACCGTTCATATTATGTTCAGCAACTAATGGCTGAATAAAATCAACCGGTACTACTGACGTACCTTGATGTAATAACTGATGAAAAGCATGTTGACCATTCGTGCCTTCTGCGCCCCAAATAACCGGACCGGTAGTACTGCTGACAATTTCATTATTAAGCTGGCAGCTTTTACCGTTAGACTCCATGTCCATCTGTTGTACATACGCAGGAAAACCACGTAAATAATGACTGTATGGTAATAAAGCATGAGTTTGACAACCAAAAAAGTTATGGTTCCACACCCCTAACATCCCCATGAGTACCGGTAAGTTTTGCTCAAGCGGTGCCTCTTTAAAATGCTTATCAAGATCGGCAGCACCTTTTAGTAATTCAGTAAATCCTTGATTACCTATTGCCATCGCAATAGGCATGCCAATAGCTGACCATAATGAATATCGTCCCCCAACCCAATCCCACATCGGAAAAACATTGTCACCATTAATACCAAATTCGACCGCTTTAGTTACATTGGATGATATGGCAATAAAGTGTCGGTTTAGCTGCTCAAACGTAACACCATAGTCATAAAACCATTGGCGAGTAGACTCGGCATTCGTCAGAGTTTCCTGAGTATTAAAAGACTTTGATGCGATCAACACCAAGGTTGTTTCAGGGTTTAAATGAGTTAAAACATCATGTAGATGATTTCCATCTATATTGGCCACAAAATGCTGTTTAGGCCCACCTTCAACATAAGGTTTTAATGCAGTAGTCACTATTTTAGGCCCTAAGAAAGAGCCACCAATACCTAGATTTAAGACATCAGTAATAGATTTACCACTATAACCTAACCATCTCTTGTCACGCACTTGGTTAACGACTGCTTCTACCTTAAGGCGCACCGCTTTGATTTGAGGTATAATATCAACACCGTCAACAAGTACAGGTGTACTGTCTTGTTGTCGCAAAGCTGTGTGTAATACCGATCTGTTCTCAGTATTATTAATCGGCGCACCAGCGAACATCGCCTCTCTTTTTTCAGCTAATTGCGCTGATTCGGCTAACTCGATTAACAAAGCGCGCGTTTTCTCAGTAATACGATTTTTTGAATAATCTAAATTTAAGCGACAAGCACTAACCGATAAATTTTCTGCTCGTAGTGGATCACTGGCAAACAAGTCACGCAAATGGCTACTTTTTATCTCAAGCAAGTGTTGTTGAAGTTCTCGCCACTTATCGTTAAAAGTATCCATTAACATGAGTGTTGTCCTAAAGTGTCGTTAAAAGTATCCATTAGCATGAAGGGTTTCCTAAAGTTATCTTAAAATAATTGGCTTAGTTGTACTTCGAGCTTGCACTGGTCAATGGCAAAGTTACGAATACCTTCTGCTAGTTTTTCTGTTGCCATCGCATCTTGATTCATTTCCCAGCGAAACTCAGCTTCAGTTAATGCTACGGGTTTATCTTGAACACGAGTTGCAGGCATTAATTGCTGCGTTATACCTTGATAATTATCTGATAATTCACTCATTAATGGTGGACTGATCGTTAATCTGTCACAGCCAGCAAGGGCGATAACTTCATCGATATTACGAAAACTTGCGCCCATCACCACAGTATTGTAGTCATGCTGTTTGTAATAATTAAAAATTTCTGTAACAGAAATCACCCCAGGATCTTCATTGGCTAAATAGCTATCACGACCAGTATCTTTTTTGTGCCAATCAAGAATTCGACCAACAAAGGGTGAAATTAAATACACTTGTGCTTCAGCACAAGCTTTTGCTTGAGCAAAACTAAATAACAAGGTTAAATTACATTGAATCCCCTCTTGCTCAAGTTGTTTAGCCGCTTGAATACCTTCCCAAGTTGACGCCATTTTTATCAAAATACGTTCTTTACCAACACCGGCTTCTTGATACATAGCGATAAGTTGACGAGCCTTAACAATACTTGCTTCTTTATCAAAAGATAAACGTGCATCAACTTCAGTAGAAATACGACCGGGTACAATCGCTAAAATTTCTAAGCCAATTAATACTGATAATTTATCAGCCGCAAGACTGACTTCAATGGCCTTGTCTTTAGTCTGACTTTTTGCCCAATTAACAGCTTCTGTCAGTAAGTTTTGATAAGCAGGTATAGCAGCAGCTTTTAATAATAATGAAGGATTAGTCGTCGCATCCATTGGTGAAAATTTTGCTATGGCTTCAATATCCCCCGTATCAGCAACGACAGTTGTCATGGTTTTTAATTGTTCTAGTTGAGATAGTTGTGCTTGCATAATAATTCCTGTTAAAAAGTTTCTGTTTATTCGTTTGTTTATTCGTTTAAATTAATGAGGTAAATTAGATAAAAATTCCCGCAATAGTTGCGCTCATCAGGTTAGCCATAGCCCCAGCGAGAACCGCTTTCATGCCAAGCTTAGCAATATCGGGGCGACGAGAAGGTGCCATGTTACCCATGCCGCCCAATAAAATAGCCACGGAAGATAAGTTAGCAAAACCACAAAGTGCAAAGGTGATAATGGCTTGGGTTCTGGCACTTAATTGATCAGCAACAGTAATAAAATCTAGATAGGCGACGAATTCATTGATGATAATTTTTTGACCAAGGAAACTCCCAGCCATGTTTGCTTCATGCCAAGGGATCCCAATAAGATAAGCGACCGGTTGAAAAATATAACCTAAAATCAGTTGTAAGCTTAGGTTTTGTAGGCCGAACCATTCTCCAAAGCCACCTAGCAAACCGTTTACCATCGCCAGTAGAGCAACAAATGCTAATAACATAGCACCAACATTTAGCGCGAGCATCATGCCATTAGATGCTCCGGTGGCGGCTGCATCAATAACATTAACGGCCTCTTTAACATCGCTTTTCATATCGTCTAAATTGTCGTTCGGCTGTTCAGTTTCAGGCACTAACATTTTTGCCATAAGCAAGCCGCCAGGGGCAGCCATAAAGCTAGCAGCGATGAGGTATTTTAAATCAATACCAATACCAGCGTAACCGGCGACTACCGAGCCTGCTACCGATGCTAAGCCACCCACCATTACCGCAAAAAGTTCAGAGCGGGTCATCTTAGGCAAAAAAGGTTTTATCACTAAAGGCGCTTCGGTTTGACCAACAAAAATATTTGCGGTCGCTGACATAGATTCAGCTTGACTGGTTTTAAGAAGTTTTTGCAAACCACCACCAATAAACTTAATTACCAACTCCATTACACCAATATAATAAAGCACGGCAATCAACGCCGAGAAAAAGACGATGACGGGTAAGACATGGAAAGCGAACATAAAGCCTAAGCTTTTTTCACCTATTTGTTCGCCAAATATAAAGCTAATACCGTCATTGGCATAGCCAATAACATTAGATACACCGCTAGCAACACTCAACAAGATATCTTTACCTGCGGGGATATATAACACAAAAGCACCCAGAGATATTTGTAACACTAGTGCACCAATAATCGTTCGCCAATTAATGTTCTTTCTATCTGACGAGGCGAAATAGGCAATAGCTAAAAGGACAAAAATCCCCAAAATGCTGCGTAGTATATTCGTATCCATGTTATTCCCTGTTATTTTGATTTTATTATTATTTTGATGACAATGGAGACTAAGACCAAATACAGCATTTTATTTATTTTGAGTATTGATATTAAAAACCTGACTATATAGTCAGGTTTTTAATCTAAACTAAGATTCTACTTAGGTCAATAGGATATTATCGAATAACCACCAATTACTCGGATACTACAACAGCAATAATTATCGATAATATTAATGATGATCCCACTAGCAATTTAGTTGATAAATTGAATCTATAGACAGGTCATAACAACGAGGTTAAAATTTTAATGTATTGCTGTTATTTACCAAAAAAAATTAATTTTTATAGTGCTATTGACGGCAATTAAGATAACTTAAATCACTATATCAACTACTTATGATTGTTAGTAAGACTGCTGCACTATCTGCGATAAGTCATACCTAGTTGGTCAAAGTTAGATTGCTAAAGGCTTTAGCACAGCCAACTCCAACAAATAAACACAGTAATATTAGCGTTTATGTTATGACACTTCTCAACCCCTCTTCATTGCTGTCTGTCTTAAGACTCGCTTTTCATGGTCAGATAAGAAAGCCATTTTTAACGCGTTTTCTTGTAATGTACGACACTGCGCTTGACTAAGCCCCGCTTCAAGTGCCGCATGCTGATATTCATATTTTATGTCACACCCCTGCACAGCAGGATCGTCACTGTTGAGGCAAACAAGTAAACCTCTATCAAGAAATGTTTTAACGGGATGCTGACTGATATTTTTGACTGTCCCTGTTTGATAATTTGACGTTAAACATGATTCAATGGCGATATTATGCTGATACATATAATCCATTAATTTTTCATCACCCACAGCGTGAGTACCATGGCCAATGCGGGTTGCATGTAATTCATTGATAGCCTGATAGATACTCGATGCTCCATCCGCTTCACCGGCATGAATAGTCACCTGTAAGCCGGCTTTATTAACCAAAGCAAAGTGTTCAACAAAGAGTTGGCCTGGCTTGCCTAACTCATCTCCAGCCAAATCGACCGCGACAAGTTCATTTTTGTGTGCAAGTAAGGCATGTAACTCCTCAAAACAGGCATTAACACCAAAGGTACGACTTAAAATACCAATAAGGTTAATTTGGACAGGAAAATCTTTTTGCGCTAACTTTACGCCGTCGACCACTGCAGCAACCACGTCGGTGACATTGAGCTTATGTTCCATAGCCATATAATAAGGAGAGAATCTTAATTCAGCATAATCAAGCCCTTGCAAAAAAGCGTCTTCAACGTTTTCATAAGCGATACGTTTACATGCCTCTAAATTAGCTAACACGCTAACGCCATAATCAAGTTTTTGTAAAAAAGAGACTAAGTTACTTTCTTTACCTTGAATTTGTACATGCTGTAATAAATCAGTCAAATTATCTGCGGGTAATTCGATACCATGCTGTTGTCCTAATGCCAGAATTGTTTTTGCTCTTATATTGCCGTCTAAATGGCGGTGTAAATCAATAAAGGGAATATCTCTAAACATTCTACTATTCCTTAACATTTTATCTGTTTATACTCATGGACAAAGAAAACTTGACCATATGGTTAATTTATTTTACATTCTAAACATAACCTGACACAAGTGACAAGTTATGTTTGATTAATGACTTATTCACCTACTAATATAAGTACATGAAATTGTGATAAATATATGAAATTTAAAATACAATTACTGACTAAAATTAAACATAAAAAGACCTATAAACCGCTGAAAATTAATTTTATTCAGCTAGCTTTACCGCTTTTATTAGCTGTTTTTGTCACTCAAGCATCCGTTATTCAACCTGCAATAGACCAACAACCTCACATTAGAGTAGCAACATTTAATGTCAGCATGGACGCAACTAATTACCTACCTAACAATAAAATAGGGTCAGGTGTTGAACTTATCGCTGCTCTTAAAGACGATCGTCAACAAATTAAGAATATTGCTGAAATTATTCAACGTAACCGCCCTGATATTATTCTCCTTAATGAATTTGACTATATTGCCGACCCAAAACAAGGCGTTGAAATATTTTTAAAGCAATATTTAGGTAAATCACAACAGGGAATCGCCGCCATTGATTACCCTTATTATTATTTTGCACCGGTAAATACTGGTGTAAGCACACCTTTTGATTTGGACAATAACGGTAAAAAAACTAATAACCTTGGCGACGCTCAAGGTTATGGCCACTTCCCAGGTCATTTTGGTATGTTGGTGCTATCTAAATATCCAATTGTTGAGGATAATATTAGAACTTTCCAACATTTCCTTTGGAAAGATATGCCCAATGCCATAGTGCCAATCAATCCAAGTACGAAAGAACACTGGTATAACGAACAAGAATGGCAAATGCTGCGTTTATCGTCTAAATCGCACTGGGATATTCCGATTAATGTCCAAGGTAAACTTGTTCATATACTAGCAAGCCACCCTACACCACCGGTGTTCGACGGTGAAGAAGACCGTAATGGTGCTAGAAACCATGACGAAATACGCTTTTGGCAAGATTATATTACCCCCAACAAAGGCAATTATATTTACGATGACCAAGGTGGTAAAGGTGGCTTAACATTAGATAGCCGCTTTGTTATTTTGGGTGATCAAAACGCCTCTAAAGATGAAGGTGCTGCCCGTAAAGAAGGTATTAGTAACCTTTTAGCTAGTCCTTATATTAACAATGATATGACACCTGCTAGTGTCGCTGGGATAAAAAACAGTAACAGCCCTTTTGCTGCTAATCATACCGCTGGTTGGGGTATGCAAGCAGACTATGTTTTACCTTCTCGCCTTGGTATTAACCTACAAAATAATGGTGTTTTTTGGCCAAAGAAAGACAGCCCACTCTATCGCTTAATTGAAACCCGCTCCGCTTCATCTGATCATCGTTTGGTTTGGGCTGATTTAACTTTAACAGCCAAAGATAAGCAGGCTAAAAATATTATCATGGTTATTGGCGATGGAATGGGACCCGCTTATACCACGGGTTATCGTTATTATATGGATAATATAAATACGCCACGGGTAGAAACAACTATTTTTGATGAACTGCTAACAGGCATGGCCAGTACTTATCCGGTTAATAGCCAAGGTTACGTTACCGACTCTGCCGCAGCCGCTACTGCATTATCTACCGGTTATAAAACCTATAATGGTGCGATTGGCGTTGATGTAAATAAAAAACCATTATTAACGCTAATGGAGCGAGCAAAACAATTAGGCAAGAAAACGGGCTTAGTGGTTACCTCCCAAATCAACCATGCAACTCCTGCTGCTTATTTTTCTCACAATGAAAGTCGCAAAAATTATAATGAAATCGCTGACAGTTACTTTGACGAAAAAATTAATGGTCACTTTAAGGCTGATTTAATGCTCGGCGGTGGTAGCAAATATTTTATTCGCCCAGACAGAGACTTAGTCAGCGAATTCAAGCAGGCAGGTTTTCAATATATTGATGACTTATCAAAACTTACTTCGCTTAATAAACAACAATCGGTATTGGGTTTATTTGCTGAAGTCGGACTACCTTGGACACTTGACAATAAAAATGAAAACCATCTACTGGCAATGGCTAAAGCTGGTGTACGACATTTAGAAAATAATCAAGGTTATGTACTACTTGTTGAAGCAAGTCAAATAGACTGGGCGGGTCATAGTAATGATATTGCTGCTGCTATGGCTGAAATGCAAGATTTAGCCGAAACACTTACTTGGTTGAAGAACTATGTAGAAAATCGTCATGATACCTTATTAGTTGCCACGGCAGATCATAGTACTGGTGGCTTAACCCTTGGTGCTAAAGGCGATTATCGCTGGCAGCCTGAATTTTTAAAAAACCTATCCGTATCACCTAAAAGTATTGCAACAAAATTAGCGCATCAAAACACAGCTATTTCTGCTCAGCAATTAACAGACGCACTCGGCTTTATTATTACCGACCAAGAAGCTAATTTGTTTATTGGGTGCAGCGATGAAAAATCTATCTATGAGCAAATTAAATTATTAATTGATGCAAGAACTAATACCGGTTGGACTTCTAGTGGCCATACCGGTATTGACGTACAAGTCTTTGCCACCGGGAATAGCGCTAAAGCCTTTAACCGTCATCAAACTAATACCGACATAGCTAAGCAGCTATTTTTGGTGCTTGAAGGCAATTAACTCAGATTCACTAATGGTCATTAATGACTGAATAATACTAACGAAGAGACTCAATACCATTGAGCAAACAACCTAAAGGAAAATTATGAAAATACAAATGTTAACAGCGGTACTCGGCCTTAGCGTGCTTTCTAGTCATGCTAATGTTGTGATCACTGAATATATTGAAGGTGGAGGTAGTAATAAAGCCATTGAGATTTCTAATCTTGGCAGCGAAAATGTCGACTTAGCCGCGGAAGGTTATAAACTCGACCTTTATTCTAACGGTAAAACAGAAACAACTAACGGTATATCATTGCAAGGCGTATTAGTTCCAGGCTCGAGCATTGTTGTTTATAACAAGGATGCCACTGCCGAATTTAAATTTGATGCTCCTCAAGGCCTTGAAGATTCAAGTGCCACTTACTTTAATGGTGATGATGCCCTATTACTTTCAAACGCTAATGGCGTTGTTGACAGTTTTGGACAATTAGGAACAGACCCAGGCAGTAACTGGGGTGAAGGTGATTTTTCTACTAAAGATCATACTTTACGCCGCTTAACATCAGTCACTGAAGGTGATACTACCTCTGACGATGCTTTTGACCCCGCGACACAATGGGCAACCTTTCCAAAAGACACCTCAGACGGTTTAGGATGTTCTGGTATAGCAGCCTGTGATGGCAATCAACCCTTACCGACTGAAGGCGGCGCATCCACTGGCCAAGGCATTGTTATTATCACTGAGTATGTTGAAGGCGGTGGCAGTAATAAAGCCATTGAAATATCTAACTTAGGTACTGCAGATGTAGATTTAGCGGTAGATGGTTATAAACTAGAGCTTTATGCAAATGGCAAGACAGATTCACCAAATGAGCTATTATTGCAAGGTTTACTTGTACCTGGCTCTAGTATTGTTGTTTATAATCAGGCGGCAACTGAGCTATTTAAATTTGATGCTCCTCAAGGTATTGAAGACACAAGCGTAACTTACTTTAATGGTGATGATGCTATTTTACTTATTAACAATACCGGTATTGTTGATAGCTTTGGCCAATTTGGTGTTGACCCAGGTAGCAATTGGGGTACCGGTGATTTTTCAACAAAAGATCATACCTTACGTCGCCTAAACTCGGTTACCGAAGGTGATGCCACTGCTGATGATGCTTTTGACCCAGCAACACAATGGGCTACTTTTGCTAAAGATACTGCTGATGGTTTAGGCTGTAGTGGCGAAGTAACTTGTGATGGTTCACAAGCTTTACCTACTGCTGGAACGCCTACTGGTGATGGATCAACACCTGCTACAGGAATTTGTACAAACTGCCCTGATTTAGCAAAAATAGCTGACCGAACGACTTATGTCGAAGCCACTTATTATAGCCAAGCAAACGCTGCAGAAACCGCCGATTTACGTGCAGCAATCACAGCGGACATCAGTGTTAATCATAAACAGCTAACCTACTCAGAAGTATGGACCGCGCTAACCAGTACCGATGAAGATGCTACAAATGCTGATAACATAATTTTACTCTATTCTGGACGTTCAATTGCCAAAGCAGATAACGGTAGTGGTTCTGCTTCAAGTAACCAGGATTTTTGGAATCGAGAGCATACATGGGCTAAATCACATGGTTTTCCAGAGACTAACCAATTAGGTTATACCGATATTCATCATTTGCGCCCTACTGATATATCGATGAATAGTGACCGTGGTAATCGTGATTTTGATATTGGTGGTACCGCTAATACTGAAGCGCCTGAAAACAGAAGCACAGCAGATACTTGGGAACCAAGAGATGACGTTAAAGGTGATGTTGCCCGTATGATGTTTTATATGGATGTACGTTACGATGCAGGTACAGAAAGTACCATGCCTGATTTAATTTTAGTTGATACTGTTGGTACAGCAACGAGCAAATTGAGTGATGGTACTGGCAAACTAGGTAAATTGTGTACCTTATTTGACTGGCATTCACAAGACCCCATAGATACCTTTGAAATAAACCGTAACCACACTATCTATGAGTTTCAAGGCAACCGTAATCCTTTTATTGATCACCCAGAATGGGTCGATAGTCTTTATGCTTCAGCTTGTGGTGCTGCTAGTGATGGTGGTGATGCTAATGCAGCACCAACCGTTTCAGCTGGTGATGAACAATCAGTTGCTTCAGCTGCTAACGTAACACTAACCGCAACGGCTGCAGATAGTGATGGCAGTATTGCTAGCTATGTTTGGACACAAACTAGCGGTAAAGTTGCTGATATTGCTGTTTATGACACAGCTACCATTACTTTTGTTGCACCGAAAGTTGGTAAAGATGAAAGCCTAATATTTAACGTGACTGTTACTGATGATCAAGGTAAAACAAGTTCAGCCGCTGTTACTATTAATGTCGCCGCTGAAGTAATAGCAAAGGAAGACACCAGTGGTGGTACTTTTTACTTTTTACTTACAGGACTTGCTCTATTATCGTTAAGAAGACTTAATAAGTAGGTTACAACTCACCTTCTTGTTAGCAGAATGAGTTGCATTAATGATAAATTAATGCAACTCGCATCTCGCAACTGCCAGCAAAACCTCTCCAAGTAATAAAGTTCTTTACTGCTCTACCAAGCTTACTCATACTTAGATATAAAATAGTTTACTGCAGATAAGAAAACACTAAAACAAGGATTATGTAGATGATAAATAAAAGTTTGATGGCTGTTATGGTCATTACACTCGCACACTTGCCGATTAAATCAGCATTGGCACTTGGCCCTAATGGGCATCGTATGGTTGCCAAAATAGCAGAAGATAACTTAGAGCCTTCGGCCAAAAAGGCGCTAATGCAGCTAACCGATGGTGCACCATTAGCTCAAATGGCTAATTGGCCTGATAACATACGTTCAGATAAAAAATGGGATTATGCTAAGCCTTGGCATTATATTTCTATTGATGATGACGAAGTATTTAAGGGGCTAAAAAGAAATGAAGATGGCGACATATTAAAAGCTTTAGCTGATTTTGAAAAAAAACTTCGCGATAAAAAAATCACCAAAGAAGAGAAATGGCAAGCACTAGCATTCTATATTCACTTTGTTGGCGATATTCACCAACCGCTTCACGTTGGACGCAGAGATGACCTTGGCGGTAATAAAATAACCGTTAAATGGTTTGGAAAACCAACAAAACTTCATGCTGTGTGGGATTCGTCAATAATTGAGCATCAAAAGCTTTCTTATACCGAATATGCTAACTTTTTAAATAATCAAACGCCTGACACCATTAACCTATGGCAAGATACCGTTTATCTTGATTGGGCTAAAGAATCTAAATCGAACAGAGAAACAGTCTATGACTTCCCTGAAGATAAAGAATTAAGTTACCAGTATGCGTATAAAAACACTCCGATATTAAATGAGCAAATAGCCAAAGCAGGCTTCCGTCTTGCTGGAATGTTAAACGATATTTTTAAAGAATAAATAATCGTTATTCACATAAAAGCCCAGTTAATACCTGGGCTCTTTCAGTTCAGTAAAACGCCTCAACTAAATGAGTAAAATCATTATTTAGGCTATATTACCCTTGTTTATTCATGGTTTTATCTCAAAATTCTTAATTTATTCAATCGCTACTATTTTGTTGGCGCATACGATTTTACTTCATTAGATATTTAATTGTCGTCTGCACGAACTGCTGTAAATTTATTGGAATAACAACAAAGAGCGCTATCCCTTGATCAAAGTCAGGGTTGAGCTGACAATAATATTGAATTTCTGCTTTGTCGCTACAGCGCAACATTTCCAACTCCTGCTCGCTATAATTACTGCTTCGATTGACTGAAACTAAACAACGCAACTGATTTTTATTACTGTTTTTTCCGTTTGGATTAAAACGCGTAAACAATTCCTTGGGTGCCGATTGCCCAAAATGTGGCCAAACAATGGCGGTATTCTTGGCAATTGCTCGATACATAGCAGGGCTGAGCATAGTATCGGCATAATAGTGTTTGCGCCAGGGTCTTTGCAACCAGCTTTTAAAGCTCTCTTTAATTGAAAATAAAAAAGTATTACTCCCCTTTCGATATTGTGGAAGAAATGCAGCAGAAGCCTTAATTACCGTATAATTTGCACTGTCTGTGAAGGTGAGTAAGCAATAGCCTACGACTTGCTCATTATTGAAGTAAAGTCGCAGTTTCCTCTGGTTGGGCTCAGGGCTATCAAAATATTTTAGCAGATAATCTTCTGCATCTATATCAGCAAAACTAACCTTGATAATTTCGCTAAGTGCGTTTCTTTGCCAAGCTGACAACCATTGTTTAGACTGTATCAAGTCTAAGGAGCTGAGTTCACTAATAACAAATCTCTCCCATAATGTAAGTTAGGGTGCTAGATTAATTTGAAAAGCTTATGGGTGCAAGCCATCAATTAAGCTACTGGGCCGATTAGAAACGTTATTTATAGAGTATTTTTAAGGGCTAGTCGGAGTGTTTTTGTAAGGTAGACGCTAAAAACGGAAAATAAGGGGGTGCGATATCCAACCGTTATTTTCCGTTTAATTAACTTATTATGATTCTTTAGTCGCTCTTAACATCCACGCTGTTTTCTCGTGTATACGCATACGATCAGACACTAACGAAGCGGTTGATTCATCATCAGCAGCTTGTGCAATTTTTAAAACTTCACGCGATGTTTTAATGACTTGTTCGTGCCCTTTGGTAAGTAACTCAACCATCTGTGCAGAACTTGGTACACCGTCAACCTCTTTAATAGAGCTTAATTTTGAAAACTCTTTATAGGTTCCTGGTGCAGGTACATCTAGGGTTCTAATACGTTCAGCGATGTCATCAACAGCAATTGCTAATTCGGTATAATGTTCTTCAAACATCAAATGTAACTCACGAAATTGTAAACCGGTTACATTCCAATGAAAATTATGTGTTTGCAAATATAGCGTATAAGAGTCGGCTAAAAGTCGTTTTAAACCGTCTGATATTTCCGTTCTATTTTCTTTATTTATGCCAATATCTATATCAGTCATGTAATTTCCTAATTTTTAGAATTTGATAAATGTATAACGCCTATCGAACGAACGATAAATTGTTGACTAAAATTGAAAACTTCAAACGCCAGTCAACTGTTTGCGTTTGTTTGAGCAATTTAGATTCTTACTCTGCTTTGATTTCTAAAGCAATTCATATCATAACACAAATCACCCTTGCCTATAAACCAGCATAATAATAGTAAATATTTTGCTGGTTTATAGGCAAGGGATTTATAATCAATTTTAGTAAAAATATAGAGTAAAATTTAAAGCGTCCATAACAACAATAATTTTTCCTCGTTATTTAAGCTGTTTTTGCCGATACATCATGCGGTCAGAGTGATCAATTAAGTCTTCTAGTGATTCGCCATGTGTTTTCCAGACAGCGAGACCATTACGACGGTGATCAATAAATATGTCTTCAATTAAACGATTCTCTAAACTCGCTTTTATTTAGCTAACTATAAGCGTTTATTTAGAATAATCCTTAACCAGTAACGACATTATCTAGACAATTTAATACACCATACTAAGTAGAGAGCTTATAAATGTCATCTTTATAATAAGTAAACTGCAGAAGTATGGGAACAGCTGTTTTTAATGTATTTTTTAGATCATTACTAAAGATTACCAAGTAATATTGACGCCTTAATGTCGCGAGTTTACCCAATAAAATAAGGTAAAATTATTGATGTTAATAACAGTTAAATACGGTGGGTACATTTAATGAGAAAATTGCAATTTTATTGGCTATTCAACAACGACAAAGCTTTTGTGAGCAAGCTTTCAAGTGATCAGTGTTTAAAGTGTCTAGTACCATAATAAAAACAGTTACGTTAAATTATTACCAACTGACGGGGAGTTACATAGCCAACCATTGAGTTACCAAGATGTAAATTATTTACTGATAATCTGATGGTGAAACACCTGTCCATTTCTTAAATGCCCGAGAAAAACTTGATGGCGAATTAAAACCCAGTCGATAAGAGATTTGAATTAAACTCAGTTTATTTTGCTTTAATAGCATTTGCGCATGATTGATCTTTTTTGTTTTCAATAAAGTACTAAAGTCAGTATTAAAGCGTTTTAAACGGCGTTGCAAGGTCTTGACACTAATGTTCATCTGCTCAGCTACAAAAACGATATTTAGATTATTTGAAGCAATATTTTCTGTCATTAAATTCTCAATATCAGAGAGTAATTGAATATAAGTTTTAGACAATTTATTATCTACGAAGGGCTCTAAACCAATCGAGTGCGTTGAAAATAAATTTTTGGTCGCAAGAACATTTTTCTTAAAAACAATGACATATTTCCCGCTATCGGTGTACGTAACCGGATAATCAAATATTTTTTCAAAGCTGTTTCTTTGACTTTTTAAATCAAGCGTTATCTTTGAAATAATATCTAAGTGGGCAGGAAATATTTGATTAATTATTTTATAAACCAGACAAAATCCAATTTCTAGTGTCGTTCTATGGACATTAACCAGCTCTGCCCGCGATGAAACAACTAATAAGTTGCAATCGCCCTTAACGACTAAAGTGACCTCAATCAATTTATTCATTTGCTCACTAGCAAAAATAATTTTTTCTAATAAATCACCTAGCGATTTAGCATCTGCTACGATGACACCCGTATGACGTAAGAAATGCAGTTGAAAAATAGCAGCCACTGCAGCAGGTAAGGCATCTAAGCCTGAATATACTGCAATATTATCATATAGCTTAAGCACAACGTCCCGTTGAATAGAATCTAACTCACGTAAAGAAGCGACGTTAATACCTACTGACGATAATAATTTGTTTGCTGGTAAATTTTGTTGTTGCAACGCCATATAAATAAGACGTATCCAGCTACCGTCAACGAACTGCTTTATATCGTAGCTATTTTGCTCTGGGTGGATAATTGCATAATTTAGTTTTTTAACCACGTCCATGGGCTTCCAAAATAGATTTATCTTACATAATTGACAATGAGTATTAGATAAAACTACTTACTGCAGTAAAGGTTCTACTTAAGACATTAAATCAGATATTTTTTAACAACATTATCCTTAGCCCGCGAAGTCTTTATCTTCACCCTTAATGACATTTTTAATAGCAGAATATTATTATGCTCAGACAGTATCTAAACCCAATTTCATTTTCAATCAGGGAAACCCCCTACAAAATATTGTTTTATTGTGGTAAATATTGCTGAATTTTAAAGTGGCGACGCAAGTATCGATGAGTTTTATTATCTATTGTGCTATTATTTTGAGAAAGTTCAGATAATTGCTCGGCGGTGTTAACTTAAGCACGCTTAGCCTATTTTCATCAACCACTGTCTGTGCTACCGCTATTTTACCTTCTCATTTTAAGTGTTATTGCCATGGTTCTATTTTCATCTTTATTCGAACAGCCGATTAATCTTTTGCCGTATGATGGTGATGTCGATTATTTTGGTGAAATTATATCTTTAGACGATAGCGACTATTACTTTAATCGATTACTTAACGGTATTGATTGGCGTTGTGACCAAGCAGTTATTTTTGGTAAAACTATTGAAACAAAAAGAAAAGTGGCTTGGCATGCTACTGAATGTTTTAGCTATACCTACTCAAATATTACTAAAACAGCGTTGCCTTTTACCGATGATTTACTTTCATTAAAAGCACTTGTCGAGCGCCATAGTGGTGAAACTTATAATTCATGCTTACTTAACCTTTATCACAGTGGAGAAGAAGGCATGGCGTGGCACAGCGACGGTGAAAAAGATTTAAAGGACCAAGGTGCGATTGCATCGTTAAGTTTTGGTGCTGAAAGAAAGTTTGCTTTTAAGCACAAGATATCAAAAGAAGTCATTACCTTACCCCTTAAAGCGGGCAGTTTGTTAGTCATGAAAGGGCCAACACAACAGCATTGGCTACATCGTTTACCGCCAACTAAACTCATTAAAGACGCAAGGATTAACCTTACGTTTAGAACGATTGTTAACACATAACGTATTATCGTTAACAAGAGTAATTTTCATCACTTTATATAAGCAAGGTGATGAATATACCGCCATTAACCGTCAAACTATGCTTTATTGTCAACTTCCTTAGGTCCTAGTCAACCGCTAATCAACGGGCTTACTCGACACTATCTGTTGACAATGCCTTATATAAGATTGAAATAATATCAATATGCCCTATTCATTTTCATAAGTTTTTCGATAGATTTTAGTCAGTTTTTTAAGTCGTAGTTGGTCAAAAATCAGTGAAAATAATGGTGATGAGTTTAATTTTGGGGCTTTACCTTTGCCAATACGTTGTAACTGACGTTTGGTAATAGCCATAGTTGCAAGTGCGGCTAAAGTTTTATCTTGCCATTTTACTTGAGGTAAAATGGCTACCGCGTCTGGTGACGTTTTCCAGCGTTGAGGAAGATTTGGACTAAATGCCAGCGCTCTGCCAATGCCGACCATATCTACGCCTTCATCTACTACTTTTTGTGCAATCGCTAAACGGACAATCCCTCCTGTTGTCATAATTGGCATAGGAGCTTGTTTGGCAATTTCTTTCGCAAACTCAAGAAAATAAGCTTCTCTATTTAGGGGCTGTCCATCTGCTGTATTACCCTGCATTGCTGGACTTTCATAGCTACCACCTGACAATTCAACTAAATCTACGTTTAAATGGCCAAGTTCTTTTACCACAACTAAGGCATCTTGTGCATCGAAACCACCACGTTGGAAATCTGCGGAGTTTAACTTAACCGCTATCGCTATATTTTCAGGTATAACTAGCTTGACCGCTTTAACAATTTCAAAAAGGAGGCGAGCACGGTTTTCAAGGCTGCCACCCCAGTTATCATTTCTCTTATTGGTCAGCGGCGACAAAAATTGTGATAACAAGTAGCCATGGGCTGCGTGGATCTCGATACCATGAAACCCAGCTTCAACAGCACGTGATGCTGTGATAACAAATCGCTGAATTAATGCTTGAATTTCAATCTCGGTCATCGGACTTGGTTTACTAAATAACTGACTATGCTTCCCCATATCCAATGCAATATCTGAGGGAGAGAATACCTGCCCTCCCATAGCAGCATAGACTTGTCGGCCTGGATGGTTAATTTGCATCCATATTTTTGTGCCATTTTTGCTTGCTATTTCAGCCCACTTTTTAAAGGGCTCTAAGGGTGTATCTGCCTCTAAAGCAATACCTCCTGGACCGGTCATTGCACGGTGATCTACCATGACATTACCCGTAATAAGCAGGCCCGTGCCTCCCGCAGCCCATGTTTTATATAGTTGAAAAATATCATCGCCGGGTAAATGGCCTTTAACAGCCATATTTTCTTCCATGGCGGCTTTTGCTAAACGATTTGGCAAAATTGCGCCATTAGGAAGAGTTATCGGTGTAAATACAGAGTGACTCAAGTAGAACTCCTGTTAATAAGTTTAACGAGCTGGATTTTGTAAGAGTATAAGCTTAAAGTTAACTTTAATGTCAACAGTTTACATACGCATAAAGTGGGTACCAATGAAAATCAGCGAGTTAGCAAAAATAAGTGGTATAACAGCCTCTACTATACGGTTTTATGAAGCCAAAGGATTACTCCCTAAAATACAAAGAAATATAAATGGTTATCGACATTATTCGCAAGATAGTGTGCAGCGTTTAGCAACGATTGAATGTGCGAAGCGGCTAGGTTTTAAATTGGCAGATATCTTAAATGTTTTAGCAGACAGTGGCGGCGTAACCGAAGGACTTGATCACAACAAAATAGTCGAGCAACTTGATATACGCTTGCTTGAGGCAGAGAGTTTAATTAAGGGACTATTAGCACAACGAGACGAAATAGTATTATTCAAACAACGCTTACAAGAGAGCTGGCAACAAGGTAAATGCTTAGCGATGGGCGAAATACTTTCAGCAGATAAAAGGTAAAACAGGGATAAAAAAGCAATAGATTAGCTTATTCGTCTCTCGTTATTAAAGGTCGATAAAGTCAACCAAAGGTACATTTTCAAAGCCCGGTCTGGCAAAAAAGTAACCTTGCATTAGTTCAATACCAAAATCACGTAAACAGCGGTATTCTTCTTTAGTCTCTATTCCCTCCGCGAGCGGAGTAATGTTTAGGTCATTAAAAATATTTAAACAATTTTTTACTATTGACTGACGAACCTTATCTTCATTAATGTTACGGATTAACCCCATATCAATTTTCACGATGTTAGTTTGAAAATCGGCTAATAAACCCAAACCAGCATACCCTGCGCCAAAGTCATCTATTGCAGTTTTAAAGCCTATATTATAAGACTCAACAATATTCTTAATAAAAGCGGTGTCATCAATTTGTTCAACTTCGGTAAATTCAAACATTATTTTTTCAGTCGGAAAGCCATACTTTTTGGCTGCCTCTAATGTTGTGCGAATGCAACGCTGAGGTTTATATATAGCGTTGGGGAGAAAATTAATACTGAGCATAGATTGAAGTTTCAGCTTGGAGAAAAGAGCTATCGCTTTAACTCGGCAAAGCTGATCAACCTTCATACTAGATTGTAGCCGTATATCAGTAATTAACACTCAATAATTTATATTAATGACCTTAAATATGATCACCTGAACAACAGATAGGCTGTTTGTTGAGCAATGATGCTTATTCTCTATCTAGATATTGTTTAACGAAGGATGAAATATTGTCTTGTCGCACCGGTAATTAGTGTGGTCGACACGAATAACGCGCCAACCTGAGTAAAACCGATCACTAAAGGTAAAAACTGTAAAATTAATTTTAGCTATTACATATCTTATTGTAAGCACTAATCGCAATTAATCTCAGCTAATTCACCTTGTATATAAGTGGCTTTAACCGCACGGTCATCCCCTAATATAGTGAAAGAAAAAAGTTTCTCTGCCAATGATTGGCACTGCTCTAGCCGTAATTTCATTAATGGTGTTGCATGATAATCTAAGACTATAAAGTCAGCCTCACAACCCACTTGAAAATTACCTACTGTACCTTCTAAATCTAGCGCTCTTGCGCCACCTAAAGTTGCCAAATAGAAAGATTGTAATGAATCTAATTTTTTGCCTCTTAACTGCTGCGTTTTATAGGCATCTTTTAAGGTTTCTAATAGTGAAAAACTGGTTCCTGCGCCTATATCTGTACCTAGACCCACTTTAATATTGTGTTGCTGGGCAACATCAAGTTTAAACAGACCACTCCCTAAAAACAGGTTTGAGCTTGGACAAAATGACAAGGCTGAATTAGATTGAGATAAGTCGCTATATTCAGCATCACATAAATGTATACCATGAGCAAAAACACTACGACTGCCAAGTAATTGATGCTTTTTATAAACATCTAAATAGTTTTCGCAATCGGGATTAAGCGATTTAACCCATTCAATTTCTTTTAAATTTTCAGACAAATGGGTTTGCATATAAACACCTGGGTGCTCTTTTAATAGTTGCCCAGCCAAGCTTAACTGTTCATCACTACTGGTTGGCGCAAACCTTGGGGTAATAGCATATTGCAAACGCCCTTTGCCATGCCAATCTTTGATAAGTTGCTTAGACTGCTGATAACTACTTTGCGCGGTATCGAGTAAATAGTCAGGAGCATTCCTATCCATCATCACTTTGCCAGCAATCATGCGGAGATTTTTGGCTAAAGCCACTTCAAAAAAGGCATTAACTGACTCAGCATGGACAGTGCCAAAAACTAATGCGGTTGTTGTGCCGTTAGCAAGCAATTGATTGAGGAAAAATTCACTGATTTTACTGGCGTAGGCTTTATCAGCAAACTTTTTTTCGGTCGGAAAGGTATAATCTTCTAACCATTGTAATAATTGTTCACCATAACTCCCTATCATCTCAGTTTGAGGATAATGGATATGAGTATCAATAAAGCCTGGGACAATCAGGCCATTTTCAATATGTTGGACCTCTAGGGAATGTTCTAAATCAGCTAACATAGCTTTAGCTGTGCCCAACTGTTTAACCTTGCCATTTTCTATCAGCAAAATACCATCTTCAAAATACTGGTAGCTGCTCTGCTCTGCTTGCTCTTTATCTTGGTAAGGCGTCGAGGCTGGGTCTTCGACAAAATGTAAAATCTCACCGCGAAATGCTTTTACTGACATCGACTTAATCGCTCCGGTTATCTAAATTGAAATGTATGGTAATTTTATTTTCTAAAGCGATTTCATCGCAGTTTTTACCGACACCTTTTCGATCAACAACTAAGAAGTCAGCGGTGTCACTCAAAGCTAAACTATAATGATGCCAAGTACCTTTGTGGTAATTAACACCTTGGTTTCCTGT
This sequence comes from Colwellia sp. BRX8-7, assembly GCF_014077275.1. Lineage (NCBI taxonomy): Bacteria > Pseudomonadati > Pseudomonadota > Gammaproteobacteria > Alteromonadales > Colwelliaceae > Colwellia > Colwellia sp. BRX8-7. The sequence goes on from NZ_JACGVP010000008.1 coordinate 109,479, forward strand.
AGCAAGAAATACGGCTAATTTAGTCACATCAAATTCGCCCGCAGGTCCAACAACTACCAGATAAGCGTTAGCAGACAAAGGATAAAAAGCCTGGCTTGATAAAGGATGACGTTCCATACAGTCAATGGTTATTTGACCTATACCGGCGTTGATCTGACAGCATTCTTTAGGTGACGAGCGAAAAACACTGATAATACCTTGCCCTGCTTGCTCACTAACATCTAGCGTCGATAATGCATGATATCTTTGTGTAAGCCCATAATTTATTGATATTTTTTCTACTTGATCATTGACTTCAATCACATCACCAAAAGCTTGAAACGCTTTTTGGCTTAGTGGTTTAGCATATAAAATCATCTTAGCTGCCACGGTAAGTTGAGTAACCAAAAGCGGTCAGTAATAATGGAATATGATAGTGTTCACCATCACCACTGATATCAAAAACAATATCAACATAGGGATAAAAGGCTTGCTCATTCAGCGCGTTAAAATAATCACTGATCGCAAAATGAACGCGATAACTCCCCGCAGGTAATATTCGCTCTTTATCAAGTAAGGCCGGCACTCGCCCATCACTGTTTGTTTGGCCTTGTGCCAAAAGTGACCACTGTGCTTGGATACTATTGTCACCATCATTTGAACCCTTAAGTTCAAAGAGAGAAATAGTAATACCAGCAGCGGGTTTACCGCGACTGGTGTCTAATATATGTGAAGTTATTTGACTCATAAACTTAGGTCTCTTTTACGTTTTAAGCAGTAGTGGCAGTTTCAGTAATCATTTTTTCGATTCTTAACTGAAATATTTTTCGTTGTTCTTCTGCTGCATTAATGATTTCTTCCGCGCGATTATTCGCGTAACGTTTTACCAATATATCTAACATCTGCGTGGCTGTTTTACCTGTGGCACAAACAATAAAAATGAAACCAAATTTTTCTTGATAGTCATCATTTAATTGCTTTAACTCACTTAATGCTTGTTCTGTCGCTGTGTTAACACCCGATTGTTCTCCCGCGGCAATCTTCTCTGTCGAGCGGTACTTTTCTCTTAGGCTAGACACATCGCCAATTTTAGGGTGCCCTTCAAAAGCCTGCAAATAATCGGCTTCTGTAAGGTTTTTCCAGCTGAGGTCAGCTTGTGCAGATAACGCCGCCAAACTGTTATATGGCATAGCAGTCACCATGCGGCTTACCCAAGTATTGGCTGTACAGCACTGCATAAAGGCCAAGTGGGCAGCCTGAGGTTGCAAAGCATTTAACACGATAATCGACATAACGTTTCCTTATTCAAGGTAACCAATAATGCCCTTTTTCTTAAGAGCATTATTAGGGTAAATATATAATTTGATCTCATTATTATGCGGCTTTTAACCTGTCGCTGTTAATAATAAGTGTTGCCGCTTTTATACCTTCTAGGGTAAAAACGCCTGTTGAACCTAAGGTAAAGTTATTCATTAATCTTATCTGTAATCGGTTTGCTATCAGTTACTTTATTTTTGCTTCGACCGGTAACATGGAGATTAGTCGCGCTATTAAGTAACGGTGTCAACGCTTTGAAACTGATACCTTGCGCGGTAGTTGACTGATGACCCGCATGGTCGTCTTTTTGATATAAACCAATAATTTCAGCCGCAATTGATACCGCAACTTCCATAGGACGTTTACCCGGCACGGCACTTAAACCAATAGGACAAGTGAGCTGTTCAATAGCCTGCTCACTAAATTCTCGATGTTTTAAGCGATGCTGAAAGCGTTTCCATTTTGTCTCAGAACCAATTAAACCGGCATACGCATAATCACCACGCTTTAACAGCGCCTGGCATAGTTCAAAATCTAATTGATGATTGTGGGTCATAATGATAAAAAAACTGCCTGCAGGCATGCTAGCTATTTCATCTACCGGGTTGTCACTAACAACACACTCAATATTAGCTGGCGCATTTGCCAGCATCTCAACAGGAAACTGTTCTTGGCGATTATCAACCCATTTTAGCTGGCAAGGTAAGTCAGCAAGGATGGTCGTTAACGCTTTACCAACATGGCCGGCGCCAAAAAGCATTATTTGAGTTTTACAAGCTGCAAAGCTTTCAAATAATACGCTACAATCACCACCGCAACATTGCCCTAAGGAAGCACCTAAAGAAAAGTGCTCGATATGTTGATTCTTATCTTCGTCTGCTAATAATTGTTGCGCTATCGCGATAGACTTAAACTCTAAGTGACCACCACCAATAGTGTCATAAGTGCTATTGGCACTCACCACCATCTTAGTACCAGAATTTCTAGGCGCTGAGCCATGCACACCAATAATTGTTAGCAAGACAAAGGCCTCTCCTTTGATCTTTAATGAACTAACCGCTTCAGACCAACTTTGTCGGTTATTCATCGGCTGCCATCCCTTGCTGGGCGGTTATTAATTGCACAGCCTTTAAAACTCGCTCTGGTGTGGCAGGAGTATCAAGCGACGGAATAACACCTTTGGCTCTATCTTTTGCAGCAACAGAGTTAGCAATAGCGGCGCGCAGCGCTGACCAGACAGAAATAGCCAACATAAACGGTGGCTCGCCTACCGCTTTAGAATGGTAAATGGTCGCTTCACGATTAGGTGAATCTTTCAACAACTCAACGTTAAAGACTTTTGGTGCATCGCTAATAGCAGGAATTTTATAAGTGGCCGGCCCAGTCGTTAACAAACGTCCCTTATCATTCCAATGTAATTCTTCAGTGGTTAGCCAACCGACGCCTTGAATATAACCACCTTCAATTTGGCCTATATCTATCGCAGGGTTTAAAGAGTCACCAACATCATGAAGGATATCGGTTTGTAATAACTTGTATTCACCGGTCAGCGTATCGATTAACACTTCAGATACTGAAGCACCCATCGCAAAATAGAAAAACGGTCGACCTTGGGCATTTTCTCGATCGTAATAAATTTTTGGCGTTCGATAAAAACCGGTAGACGATAAAGACACCCGAGCAAAATACGCTTTTTGGACTAACTCTACAAAACTGAGTTTATGTTCACCGGCATCGATTAAATCGTCACTAAAAGTTATCTCGTTACTCTCAACAGCAAAGTGCTCGACAGCAAAATCAATTAACCTTTGTTTAATTGTTTGCGCAGCATTCTGAGCGGCTTTACCATTGAGATCGGTACCTGAAGAAGCCGCTGTTGGTGAAGCATTAGGGACTTTGTCGGTCCGCGTTGCTGATACTTTTACCTTATCAACGGCGATACCAAAAACTTGTGCAACGATTTGGGCAATTTTAGTATGCAACCCTTGGCCCATTTCAGTGCCGCCATGTGTAACATCAACACTTCCGTCGGTATAAATATTAATCAGCGCCCCAGCTTGATTAAGATGCTGAGCGGTAAACGAAATACCAAATTTAACCGGTGTTAGTGAAATACCTTTTTTAAGAAATATACTGCCGGCATTAAATTCATCAATTTCTTGGCAACGCTCGCCATAACGAGAACTATGCTCAAGTTTGGTTATCATCTCGGCTAAATTATTGTGCTCTACTTGCTGATGGTACGGGGTAATATTGCGCGTATCTGTACCGTAAAGGTTAGCTTTTCGCACAGCAAGTGGGTCTAATCCTAGAGAGTAAGCAATATCATCCATGACACACTCAATAATCATCATACCTTGCGGACCACCAAAACCTCGAAAAGCGGTATTGGAGGCGGTATTCGTCTTACAACGATTACCGATAATACTGACATGGTCCAAGTAATAACCATTATCAGCATGAAACATGGCTCTGTCGACGATGGCATCTGATAAATCAGGTGAGTAACCACAATTACCATTGACCGTTATATCTATGCCTTCAATAACACCTTGATCATTAAACCCCACTTGATAATGATTTTCAAAAGGATGACGTTTACCAGTCATCATCATATCGTCGCTACGATTTAAACGCAGTTTTACCGCTTTTTGGGTTTTATCGGCAAGTACCGCCGCTAAACAAGACCAACCAGCCGCTTGTGTTTCTTTGCCGCCAAAACCACCACCCATACGTTTCATATCGACAACGACGCGGTTAAAAGGAATACCTAACACTTCTGCCACAAGTTTTTGAACTTCAGCAGGATGTTGGCTAGATGAATAAACGGTCATTCCGCCATCTTCGGTGGGAATAACACTGGCTATTTGACCTTCCAAATAAAAATGCTCTTGGCCACCAATGGTAATCTCACCACTCAGCTGATGCTTAGCTTGCTCAATAGCAGTGGCACTATCACCACGTTTCATACTATACGGTGGACGAACAAAGCTCTTAGCTTCTAACGCTTGTTTAATAGTCAGTACTGGTGTTTTTTCTTTATAGTCAATTTTTGCCAACGCTACCGCTTGTTTTGCTAACTCATGGCTCGTCGCAGCGACCGCAAATATAGCTTGACCATAAAATTCAACGACATCTTTGGTGAGTATTGGATCGCCCGGAAAAACAGGACCAATATCAGTATGGCCAACAATGTCATCTAAGGTAATAACAGCAACTACACCCTTGGCGGCGCGTACTGCCGATAAGTCTATTGCGGTAATATTACCACTGGCAATTGTTGCCATACCAACAGCAGCATGCAATTGCCCTAACGACTCTAATTTGTCATCAGTATAAACGGCTTTGCCGGTAACATGCATTTCAGCACTCTCATGCTTGGTCGATTGCCCAACCGCGCCAGAACTTTTTTTACTTTCAAGACCTTTATCAATTTCACTTAATTTACGCATGAGTCACTCCTTTCCCTTCAAAGGTATCAACTTCAAAGGTTTCGATTCGGGTTGCTGCATGCGTTTGTTCTAGTTCATAAAAGCATTTTCTCACTAAGTTTTTTGCCACTTGTAAGCGATATTCACTGCTCGCGCGCACATCTGACATCGGAGAGAAGTCTTTTGCTAATGCTGTCATCGCTAAAGCAATATTTTGTTCACTAGGCTCTTTACCCATTAAAGCTTGCTCACAGGAAAAAGCGCGTTTTGGGATGCCTGCCATACCGCCAAAAGCAATGGTAATATTAGCCACTTTTTTATTGGCAAACTTAATATAGAAACAGGCAAGCACCGTTGAGATGTCGTCATCTAAACGTTTTGATATTTTAAAGACTTTGAGATGTTTATTACTGTTAGCTTTTGGAATTTCAATACGTTCAATGAACTCACCACTTTCGAGTTGTGTCACTTTGTAATCAACAAAGTAATCTTCAACAGATATTTCACGAGTACGCTCGCCTTTGCGAAGCACTAACTTAGCACCTAAGGCTATTAACACGGGTGGCGTGTCTCCAATAGGAGAAGCATTACCGACATTTCCCCCTAACGTGCCCGAGTTTCTCACCTGAGTTGAACCAAGGCGATAAAGCATTTGACCAAATTCTGGATAATGCTGGCTTAATAACTGATGGCTTTGCTCATAGCTCACCATAGCGCCAATGGACAAAGTTTCTGTTGTTTCATTAATTTGTGCAAGCTCGCGCACATTGCTCATCGAAATCATGGTTTGTATTTGCGCCATACCTTGGGTAACGCTTAACGCTAAATCTGTACCACCGGCTAACAATTTAGCTTTCGGGTATTGTTCAACCAATTTTGCTAATTTATCTAAGGTATAAGGAAGATAAAGACTCTTGCCATTATTGTGCAGTTCAACAGTTTCTTGTTGCTGAGCTATGAGTTTTAATTGCTTAATAGTCGCCGCTTGCTCGTGCTCAAACTGATCAACGTCATTGTTATCACAAGCTTGTTTTGCCGCTTCAGTAATAGAGCGATAGCCAGTACAGCGGCACAAGTTACCCGCTAAGCCATGCTCGATGTCTTTGTCTAAATCAACAGCAGGAGAATTATCTGTCGCATCAGTAGACTTGGCTTGCGCTAAATTTTTCTTTAATGAAAAAAGTGACATCACAAAACCAGGAGTACAAAAGCCACATTGTGAGCCATGGCAATCGACCATAGCTTGTTGAACACTATGTAATTTATTTCCTTGCTGTAAATCTTCTACTGTAACAAGCTGTTTGCCATGAAGTGCAGATAAAAAAGTAATGCAGGTATTAATCGATTGATAGCTAAGATGTTCGGTTATTGTTTGACTTTTTGCTGATTGAACCACTTCAGCAAGCACTGCTGTACAGGCACCACAGTCTCCTGAAGCACAACCTTCTTTCGTCCCTTTTCGACTCAACTCTTCTCTTAAATAGTTGAGTACCGTCATATTAGGATCACAATTTTCGATAACTTTACGTTCGTTATTTAACAAAAATTGAATTTTATTTTCTGACATATGGTTAATTACCTATACAAATATGCGTACTAAAACTAAAGAATACTTTCTAGAGTAACTTCAATCATTTCGCCAAATTTTAACTGACGATCTTCTGCTGACATTTTTTCGCCCGTTTTAATATGATCACTTACTGTTAGCAGGCATAGCGCTTTTTTACCTAATTCAGCGGCAACGCCATAAAGACCAGCCGCTTCCATTTCTACCGCAAGAATGCCATATTGTTCTAACTTCGCGAATACTTCAAATTCTGGTACATAAAACAAATCAGCTGAAAAAACATTACCTACTTTCGGCGTTTTGCCTAAACGCTTCGCGGTGCTAACCACTTTTTCGAGTAACTCATAGTTAGCTATAGCCGCAAAATCATAATTATTCAATCGTTGACGATTAACATTAGAGTCGGTGCTGGCACCCATAGCAATAACGATATCTTCAAGTTGTATATCGTCACGAATTGAACCACAGCTACCAACACGAATAATATTTTCAACGCCATAATCTCGGTAAAGCTCAGTCGCATAAATAGACATCGAAGGGATCCCCATACCTGAGCCCATCACTGAAATACGTTTACCTTTGTATTCGCCCGTGTAACCAAACATATTTCTAACTTCGGTGACCTGTTTAACATTGGTTAGGTAGTTGTCTGCGATGAATTTTGCACGTAAAGGATCACCCGGCATGATAACCGTTTCGGCAAAATCTCCGACATTAGCTGAGATATGTGGTGTTGGCATAATAAATTTTCCTAATAGTTCAGAGATGTTTTAATTATTTTATAGCTATTTATTTTCACATAATAGAAATAACCTGACACCAGTGTCAAGTAAAATCATAATTCTGCTAAAATTAAACCCTAAATTGACTATTAACTTTATTGTTGAAATAGCTTATATTTGCCACCCTGGTAATAAATGCTGCAAAGATGATTGATTAATATGCCAATAATAAAGAATCAACAACCAAACACGTCATCAACTGGGCGGGTCAGAAAAAAGAATCAATTGATCATTTTAAAAGCTGCCGAGCAAGATTTCTTAGAGCATGGTTTTAAAGGGGCATCAATAAAAGGCATTGCTGAACGCGCCGGTATCCCACGAGCAAATGTTCATTATTATTATAAAAATAAAGAAGCTATTTACTCTGATATATTATTAGAAATTCTTAGCTTATGGGATTCATCCATTATTACCTCGACTGAAGAACCTGCTAAAGTCTTAGGTGATTATATTCTTGCTAAGGTGATGTATTCAAAAACCAATCCTGAAGCATCTCGGATATTTGCTGGTGAATTTATCCACGGTGCTCCTCGCTTGCAGGAATACTTAAAAACCAGTTTTAAAACTTGGATAGATGAGGTTAAAGCGACTATTGAAGGCTGGATTAAGCAAGGTAAAATGGACCCAATTGATCCACTTTATTTACTCTTTACTATTTGGGGAGCCACGCAACATTATGCTGATTTTGCCCCACAAGTTAACGCAGCCATGGGTAAAGATAAGTTAAGTAATGAAGACTTTGAACAAGTGGCTAAAACCCTTACCCAGATAATTCTTAAAGGTTGTGGTATCAGTAAGTAAAAAATTTACACTGATAGATATTAACGTAGACGTTCAATATTACGCACTAATGCCTTGAAAGACAGGATGTCTGAGAGAGACCATCCTTAACATCGTCTCTCTTTCACATCCATGTGACCGTGACATACCGTTGACGTACATGGATGCACTAATGCCTTGAAAGACATGACGTCTGAGAGAGGCCATCCTGAACATCGTCTCTCCTTCACATCCATGTGACCGTGACATACCGTTGACGTACAGGGATGCACTAATGACTTGAAAGACAGGACGTCTGAGAGAGGCCATCCTGAACATAAAAAAGGCATTTCACTTTTAAAAATGAAATGCCTTAACGTTACTTTGTTAGCTAATACTTTAAAAGCTATGAATAAGAGAAGTTCCCTTAATTAGTTACCCCAGATACTGTCAACATATTCAGGGTGGTCAACAAAAGGATTACGGTTGCCTTGATGACCAAGTGCCGCTTCATTTCGATCTATTTCTTTTTGACTGACCGGGTCATTGGTATGCCAACGTAATAACATTTCTAATTGCCATAATTCAAAAACTTGATTACTACTACCATCTAAAATAGCATCACCATACACTGAATTATTCTGCCAGCCGCCAATCAAGTTTTCATAACGCGTCGCCATGTAAAATTGTGCGCGGGCTAAATCACCTTTAAATTCATCAATGGGTTCAAACACAGTACCGCTATAACCTAAAGTCGTGGTTGCTGAGCCTAATTTACTGTTATTAGTTGAAGTAAAAGATGCTGTGGCAACTTCACCGTAAGGGTAACCACCGCGTTTCGAATTAACAAAGCCGTCGGTTGCATAGATGTGATGAACATCAGAGTTCATTGGCTCTACTTTGCCGCCAAACCAGCTTTTTGGGAAAGTATGTTCTCGATTATAACAACCGCCTTCACCGCTATAATTACCACACTGATCGGTGACTTTAATAAAATTATAATTGTCACTCACCAGCGGATTTTCAGAATATATATCTAATATAGAGCCATCATTTTCAAAATAAACATCCAAAGAATGGTTTTCATAGAAGGTCCATAGCGCTGAATAGCCCTGATTTGCATGATCTTTGATTAAATTATAAAGCTCTGTTTTTAACGGGTAACCTGATGTCGAGCTAATGCCGTCATAATAGGTACCAGAATAAGTGCCTGAGCCACTGCCTCCTCCACCCGGAATTCCGCCTGTGTTACCTAAAGTAAAGGTTTTGGTTTCACTACTGTTGAAGTCACCACCGTTAATTAATGCAGTTCCGGCAAGAGAAAATTCATAAGAGCCATTGCCGTAAGTACAGCAAATACCATCACCATAAGTATCATTAATGGTAAAAGTATAATCATCATCGGCTAAACAATAACTTTCATTATAGCTGGTCGAACTTTCGTAGTTATTACCACTAGCAACTTCTTGATTACTCGTGTTGGTTAATGTCCAACTAGTTTCGTAACCGTAATTATCTGTGGTTAAACTAAAAGTCACATTATTGGTACTGCAACTACCTGTCCCACCGCCCGATGCTTGAGTAGGTTGAAAATAGTCAACATAGACAATTTCAGAACCATCAAAACCGGCAATGTCGTAAAAACGTAAGCCAACAGCAATATCTGACGTTGCGCTTGCGGTATAACTATGGGTAACTTGTTGCCATTGATTAACTAGACTTTCATTCGAGTAGCCCTGATAGCCATCGATATATAAACGCGCTTTAATACTACCTTCTGTATGGTAAACCCAAACAGAAAATTCGTAAGTTTGCCCTGCAACAACACTAACCAGTTGTTGAATGTCGGTAGAACCTTGTGTACCGGTATTAACGGTAATTTCAGCTGAACTCAAACCTTCTTGAAAAACAGTGGTATTTTTATTCACGCTAATACCAGAATCAATCGTCGTCCAACCCGAGGGGGAGCCTGCTAACCATGTTTCAAAGCTTCCATTATTAACGTCTGCAACAGCATAGTGGCTGGTAGCACAGAGTAATAAAGCAGCAATATTATTTTTATAGTTCATTTATATACCTTATGTTTTTATTAAATAATGGTAACACTCCCTATATTATCCATAATGCTTGCAACTCCGTAATAAAACCCGAATAAAACGTACACAAATACAGTGCAAATTTGACACGACACCAAGATAAATAATCTTAACCAAGTAGTCAACAAATAACAAAAAGTAATAGTGCAGATTGTATATTAATACCACAGCATAAATTATTATCTAATGGCTGTGGCATTACTTTTAAATTATTATTACCAAACGTTAACTTTTTTAACAACCTCATCAACAGTAAAGATAAAGTACGCCATTAATACTTTACCCAGAGCTGACTCTCAAAACGACTAAGACCAACAACGCCGCCACTTAAACCGACATACTTTCTCAAAAAATTGCTATGGCGGCTTCAATTCCAACAGGTTTAGTCAAAGCGACTGGCAGTACTTATTCTTTATAATCGCTACTTTGCTCATCAAATATATTGGTTGATGGCATAGAAACAACTTGTACTTTTTGTCCTTGCGCGGTCAGTACTTTGCCAGCATTGAAAGTAAGTTCAACTTCATAGCCTGTCACAATTAAGATAACCTCTGGTGCCCCTTTACAAGTGGTTAATACGCAGGCACCTTTTTTCAATATTTGCTAACTGTGATTCACTGCGGGGTATGGCTGATAAATTTTGACGTGAAAAAATTAATGCACTGGTGATTTTTAAACGCCATTTTCCAAACAACAGTAGATTCAGTGGCATCACAAGGACGCCAAGTTGTCAGGTTAGGTGTAGTAGGTAAATGGGTTAGTTGTTCTATCGGTTAATGCGTTGGGTCATCTTCTCCTTGCCCAAAGGAAACATAGCATTAGTTAATTTTTTACGTGGCAAGAGGGTTACTCCTACTTTAGGTTTCATTGTTTATGATACTATTATTTAAAATATTATTTTCTTGTCCAATTGGTCAAGAAAAACTTGACACATATGACAAGATAGTATTATTTTAATGATGACTCTATAGAAGAAAAATGCTGCTCGATATTGAAAAATATTGCTAAATAAAGCTTAAGAGTAAAAATAATTATTTGAAACGTTGATTATTTTATAGAGATTATTTGAACTAACGGATCACTGATATTTCAATGAAAATGTTACAGAATAACGTTGGTTCTTTTTAAAAACTTAGGGAACAAATATAAAATGAACAAACTAAGACTGTCAAAAATAGCCAGTGCGATTGTGATCGCTGTTGGCTTATCGACTTCTGCAATGGCTGCAGATACCTCGTCTTCAATGCGAGGTAAAATTCTAAGCCCTACGGGCGAAGCCGCTAGTAATGTTAAAATCACCGTTATTCATGAGCCTTCAAAAACTAGCCGTGAGTTTATGACAAATGCCACAGGTACCTTTACCGCTAAAGGTTTACGTGTTGGTGGTCCTTATACTGTTATTATTGATTCAGACACATATAGTGATACCACTTTAGATAATATTTTTCTTAATCTTGGTGATACTCATCGTATTAGCCAACAACTACAAGCAGATAATATTGAACGTATTCAAGTAACAGGCTCAAGTTTTCTTCAAAAATCAGGTGGTTCAAGCAGTATTTTTGGAGCAGAGCTTATTCAGAATACGCCAAGTTTTAACCGCGATATTAAAGACATTGCCCGTTTAAACCCATTAGCAAGTATTAATGGTAACGGCGAGTTAATTATTGCTGGTGGTAACCCACGTTCAAACAGTTTAACCGTTGATGGTATTGGCCAGAATGATGACTTTGGACTTAACTATGGTGGCTACCCAACAGAGCAACCACCAATATCGTTAGATGCTATTGCGCAAATATCAGTCGATGTGTCACCATTTTCAGCACAAAAAGGTAACTTTGGTGGTGGTACCATTAATGCAGTTACTAAATCAGGATCTAATGAATTTAAATTTTCAGGCTTTGCTGAAACTTCAACACCGGATATGGCTGGTGATGTTCAAACAATCGATATAGCAACTGAAGTTTATTATACTGATTCAGACGTTGATAAAAAGAACCCCAGAGTACGTAATATATTAGATGATGATGACCATCAAACATTTGTTACTAAAACGGTTGCCCCTATTAAAACACAATCACGTTTTGGTTTTAACGTTGGCGGCCCTATTATAGAAGACAAACTATTTTTCTTTGTTAACTATAGTAACTGGTCTAGTGAGTTGGCCATGGATTATGGTTTCCAAGGCAGCGGCGCTACCCATGAATACGATATTTCTCAAGAGCAATTTGATGACTTCAATACAATTTTAGGTGATGTTTATGGCCGCACTGATTCTTTAGGTGGCGATCAAGAAGACACCAATGAAACGTTATTAGCTAAATTAAGCTGGAACATCAATGATGATCACCGACTTGATTTCACCTACCAATGGCAAGATGATCAAGATGAGCGAAATGCCGGTACCGGTGGTACAACCGTTAGCATGGCATCAAACCGCTATACTTATGCAACTACATTTAATAACTTCGCCACTAAAATTTATTCAGACTGGACTAATGACTTCAGTACTGAAATGGGCATAAGCTACAAAGATGTTGCAACAGATAGCAATACTAATAGTGATATCGGTGAAATAACCGCTATTACAGAATACCGTGGTCCACAGTTTGTTTTTGGACAAGACCAGTTCCGTCATGCCAATGAATCAGCCACTCAAAACCTGACATTGTCGTTAGATGCGACTTACTTGATGGATGACCATGAAATTAATTTTGGTCTCCAATATGAAGATTTAAACTTATACAACTTATTTGGGGCTAATTCACTAGGGTCTTGGGAGTTTGCAAGCTTTAAAGATTTTGCCGCACGTGATTTAGCTAGATATGGCGAATTTACTTATCAAAATTCCTATACCGGCGATACTCAAGACCTTGCTTACGATGTTTCACGTAGCCAACTATCCTTTTATATTGAAGACAACTTCGACCTAACAGACGATATCAATGTTACTGCAGGTGTTCGTTATGAACGATTATCATCAAGCGACAAACCAACACTTAATAGCAAATTTCAAGAAACTTACGGTTACACTAACCAGGAAAATCTTGACGGTTTAGATATTATTTTACCACGGGTTAATATTGAATGGAGATTCTCTGAAAAACTAACACTTTCTGCGGGTATTGGTCGTTTTCAAGGTGGTATCCCAAATGTTTGGTATAACAACCCATTTCAAAATGACGGTATTACGCTGGTTGCTGCATCAAGTAAAGTGGTTGAAGATTATTATAAAGATAGACTTGTTGAGATTGACTTCAATGTTCCTAGCGAAATAATCAGCTCACTTGAAAAAGGCGCTGGTAGTACAAACTATACTGACCCGAATTTCAAACTCCCTTCAAGTTGGCGTAGCCGCATTGCCGCAGATTACACTTTTGACATTGATGGCTTAGGCGAAAACTTTAACTGGTCAACAGAGTTGATGTACCATGTTAAAGAAAATGAAGCTGTTTGGAAAAATACCGCATTACTTTATCCTATTACCGCTGCTGATGGTGAACGTCTAATCTATGAAAGCCGTTACACCGGTGATGTAAAGGATAACTTTGATATTCAAATGACTAACGCGCAAGGCAATGGTCGCTCTATTATCTTCTCAACAGCGTTAGCAAAGCGTTGGGACAATGGCTTAAGTATGACTATGTCTTACGCTCATCAAGATATCGAAGAAAATCACGCAGGCTCATCATCACGCGCACAAAGTAACTACAAAAATAATGTTGTTAAAAGCCGTAATCTTGATTTCGTTGCTCGTGGTAATTATGAAGTTGAGCATAACCTAAAAATTAACTTAGGCTATGAAACTGAGTTTTTTGCCGGTTATAAAACCAATATCAACTTATTCTTTGAACGTCGTTCAGGCCGTCCATTTAGCTGGGTAACAGGTAACTATCAAGATGAAGACTTAGGTGATACTCGCGACTTTTATTCAAACTCGGCTTACTTAGCGTACATTCCAACAGGTGCTGATGATCCAAATGTAAATTGGACCGATTCGGGAATGAAATGGAACGAGTTAGAAGCGCTTTTAGACCGAGCAGGTATTAGCGAACGAGGTGAAATTCTTGACCGTAATACTGGCACACAACCTTGGGTAACAACGATGGATCTAAGCATTAAGCAACAGATCCCAGGTTTTGCAGAAGGTCATAAAGGTGAAGTATTCTTGATGGTCAACAATTTTGCTAACATGTTAAATGATGACTGGGGTGTTGAAAAGCGAATGGGCTATCCACAACAAGCTATTTATGATTTTGCTGGTTTAGATGGTGATGGTAAATATAAAATAGATAAAGTTTATAATGGCTCTGATACTCGCAGTTACGATCGAACAGTATTAGGCTCATCTGGTTGGCAGATGAAGGTAGGTATTAACTACAAATTCTAATACCAATCGGTAAAACTGCTTAATAACAGTTTTGTATAAAAATCGAACGGCTTTGATTTAATTCAAAGCCGTTTTTTTATTTTACGGCTAACTTTTAACTGATAAGAATGCTCACAAATATCATTACCTGCTGGGGTTTATCTAGTGGTCCCCAGAAGAATAAGCTTATGTTTTAATTAATTTATATTTTAAGTAATACAGAGGGCTGCAACCATACCAACGTTTAAATGCGCGATTAAAAGAACTTTGATCGTTAAAACCAAGTTTTAAGGCGATAGTACCTAAGGGATATTTACCCATATAGCCTTGTAACCGCCTTTTGCGTTCGCTTTCAAGTAAATAAGCAAACGAGGTCTGTTGTTGTTTTAACTGACGTTGCACCGTTCGAACTGTCATGTTTAAAGCACTTGCTGTGCGTATTAAATTGCAATCGTCCAAATCATTTTTAGCCATTAGGAGATGGCTTATTTTCTCGGCTAAGCACTGTTGGCTTTTAAAACCTGACAATTGCTGCGCCGATACTTGTTTAAGTGCTAAATTAATAGCGGCGTTATCAGTTTTAAAAGGCAGTGCTAAATAGCTACTAGGAAAGATAATTTGATTATATTGTGCATTAGTTTTAATCGGGCAGTTAAACCAATCAGCGAGTCTCTTTATTTCAATATCAGGCCAAGACTCAGTAAAAAAAATATAACTAGGTGAAAGCTGGGAGTTAAGCAATTGGCGAATAACACTGACCCAAGCCGTCATATTACGTAAAATAGCCTGCGGGCTGCAGCTTGCGTCTGGCAACCATCGAATAATAGCAATATCTTCTTGTTGTTCAAATTCAGCCTTGCCGATATCAGCGACCAAACGGTCATAAATTAACAGCGATGAAATTGCGCTTGCTAAATTATTACTCGATTCGATGAGATAACCCAGCACACCAAAATCGGCGGCTCTGATCTGCTGACCTAATTTAAATCCAAAAATTGGCTCATTTAGAGTCTGTTGCGCATAATCAAGCAGTGCATTATAACTGCCTAAACTAATGCGAGGCGCTAACTGTTGTGCTTGCTTATTAGCGTATTCATCAAAGTGTATCGCTGACAAAACGCTTTGACTCTCTAAACCAAGCGTTTCAAGGTAATCAAGGCAACTTGTATAATAATGATCGGCCAACGTAGTCATTTGTCACCTAAAGCTAAAAAATGGTCATCTATGAGCAAGTCTGCCACGGAAGTTTTTTTTATACTAGTGGTAATTATCAAGAGTGGTGCGTTGTAACTATGATCTCAATAACCTTAAAACAGAATATCAATGCAACGCCGCAACAAATTTGCGAGACCTTGCTAGAGCATCATCAATTAAGTCGTTTTTTTGATGCAACTTTTAGCCTGATTCAACCACAAAATAAAGATGAACTAAAAGGTGGTAAAGGCGCTATTAGGCAAGTAAAAATCAGTGGCATTAAGTTTTCTGAGCGTATTATTAGCGCTGACCATCACCACATAAGTTATCAAATAATGGGTAATAAACCCGTTGCAGAGCATCGCGGCGACATTTATTTTAATGAAAATACTTTGGCTAAAGATAGTAGCATCCCAGCAACCACTGAAGTTACCTACCATATTAGCTGCAAAGCCCCCTGGTGGTTACCTAGCTTTATACTGGCTTTTTTTATTAGAAAAGATTTAGTGCAAGCACTTAAAAAATTAGCGTTACACTTTAAAGGTGACATGGTATGTCCATAGAAATTATTTTACTGGCGCTAAGCCCAGTCTTTATTATTTTTGTTACGTTAGAATTTATTAAATATCGCCGTTATTACGATATCAAAGACAGCTTCGCCAACACGGCACTGGCTCTGATGCATCAAGGTGCAGATGCTGTCGCCTTACTGATTTTAATGCCCTTTTTTTATTGGCTTTATGATTATCGACTATTTGATATAGCGCTAACCCCTATCAGTATTTTTGGCGCCTTTATCTTGCAAGACTTCTTGTATTATTGGTTTCATAAGGCATCTCACCATATTCATTGGTTATGGGCCGCGCATGTGGTTCATCATAGTTCGACCAAAATGAACTTTACTACCGCCTTTAGACAGAGCTTAATGTATCCGCTTGCCGGTATGTGGCTATTTTGGTTGCCAATGATATTACTAGGTTTTGACCCCATTACCGTATTTACTGTAGTGGCACTTAATTTAGCTTATCAATTTTTTGTTCACACTCAAGTTGTGAATAAGTTAGGGTGGTTCGAAAAAGTATTTAATACCCCATCGCATCACAGGGTTCACCATGCAATAAATGCAGGTTACCTGGATAAAAATTTTGCTGGGGTACTGATTATTTGGGATAAATTATTTGGCACCTTTGCCGAAGAAGAATCAGAAAAACCTTGTAAATACGGTATTGTTGGACAACTGCACAGTAATAATCCACTGACAATTACCTTTCATCAATGGCGTTATTTAATAAGCAGTATGTTGACCAGTAAAGGCATGAAAGCAAAACTGAAGGTACTCTTTGGTTATCCGACCAGCTCCGTTAAAGAGAAATAAGTGAGATAACCGCTAAGCTTTGCTGGTTCTTACGACTAAGCAACAACACCTTGCTCAAAAGCACTTGAGATAATGGCATCATCATAGTTAAGCATATCCTTTAAAACAAAGTAGGTATGCTGTCCTAACTCGGGTGCTGCACTATGGTATTGCAGAGGTGTCGCCGACAGATTAATGGGTGATGCCACAACATCGATTAAATCGCCATCATCGTTTGGCAGTTGCTTAACCATAGCTCGGTGTTTTATTTGAGGATGGTCAAATACTTGCTCTAGGGTATTTACCGGCCCACAAGGTACTGATATCAATTCAAGTTGCGCTATCCACCACTGCGTTGTTTGTGTCTTAATTTTTTTAGCCAATGTCGACACCACATCGTCTCGATGAAGAACCCGTTGAGCATTCGTGCTATAGCGGTCGTCTGCTGCAAACTCGTTTAGCTGACACAAATGACAAAACCTTGAAAATTGGCTGTCATTGCCGATGGCTAAAATTAAGTCACCGTCTTGGGTGGTAAACGTTTGATAGGGCACGATGTTTGGGTGTGCATTACCTAATCGAGGTGGGTTTTCATTAGTGGTTAAGTAATTCATCGCTTGATTAGCCAGCATTGCTGTTTGAACATCAAGTAAAGCCATATCAATATATTGACCACACTTGGTGTGATGCCTAGCCATAAGAGCGGCTAAAATAGCGTTACAGCTATATAGCCCGGTCATAATATCCACGACTGCAACCCCAACCTTCATTGGACTGCCTTGCTGTTCACCGGTAATACTCATCAGGCCACCCTCGCCTTGTATCATGGCATCGTAACCGGGTTTGTGAGCATAAGGACCCGTTTGCCCATAGCCAGTAATTGAACAATACACCAAATTAGGATTAATTTTTTTCAACTCAGCATAATCTAAACCATATTTAGCTAAATCACCGACTTTAAAGTTTTCAATAAAAACGTCTGACTGCGCCACTAAATCTTTAATGATCTGTTGACCTTGCTGACATTGAATATCAATGGCAATAGATTTCTTGTTGCGATTAGCACAATGAAAGTACGCCGCTTGTGGCGGTTGACTGGCTGTTTGGGGTTTTACAAAAGGAGGCCCCCAAAAGCGGGTGTCATCACCTACTTTTGGCCGTTCAACTTTTATCACCTCAGCCCCCAGATCAGCGAGCATTTGCGAGGCCCAAGGCCCCGCAAGTATCCGGCTTAAATCGACTACCTTGATACCCGCTAATGCCGATGGAGGGTTTGCGTTTGTA
Source organism: Colwellia sp. BRX8-7 (assembly GCF_014077275.1). Classification (NCBI taxonomy): domain Bacteria; kingdom Pseudomonadati; phylum Pseudomonadota; class Gammaproteobacteria; order Alteromonadales; family Colwelliaceae; genus Colwellia; species Colwellia sp. BRX8-7. The sequence continues at coordinate 127,611 of NZ_JACGVP010000008.1, forward strand.
AAAGTATCTGTCATTAGCAAAAAGCTTGTAAACCGGTAATGGCTCGGCCTAAAATAAGGGCATGCACATCATGGGTACCTTCATAGGTATTAACCGCTTCAAGATTCATCATATGGCGAATAACCCCATACTCATCACTGATGCCATTGCCACCGTGCATATCACGTGCAACACGAGCAATATCAAGCGATTTACCACAATTATTACGTTTCAATAGTGAAATTAATTCAACCGGACATTGATCCGCATCCATTAACCGTCCCATTTGTAAGCAACCTTGTAGACCAAGACTTATCTCAGTTTGCATATCGGCAAGTTTCTTTTGAATTAATTGGTTAGCAGCCAAGGGGCGACCAAATTGCTCACGGTCTATCGTGTAAAGTCTTGCGGCATTAAAACAGAACTCTGCAGCCCCTAAAGAGCCCCAAGCGATGCCATAGCGCGCTTTATTTAAACAACCAAAAGGCCCTGCTAAGCCTTTAATCTCTGGGAACATATTTTCATCGGGTACAAAAACGTTATCCATAACAATTTCGCCAGTGATTGAAGCACGTAAAGAAAATTTGCCCTCGATTTTTGGTGCTGTTAACCCTGTCATACCTTTTTCAAGCACAAAGCCGCGAATTATTCCTTCAAACTTTGCCCAAACAACAAACACATCAGCGATAGGCGAATTGGTGATCCACATTTTACTGCCCGTTAAAGCATAGCCACCCTCAACTTTCTTGGCGTGCGTGCTCATTGAAGTAGGATCACTACCTGAATTAGGCTCAGTTAACCCGAAACAACCCACCCATTCGCCGGAAGCAAGTTTAGGTAAATATTTCATCCGCTGCTCTTGTGTACCATAGGCATAGATAGGATGCATAACGAGTGATGATTGCACACTCATCGCGCTACGATAGCCACTGTCAACGCGTTCTACTTCACGAGCGATTAAGCCATAGCTAACATAATTAACTTCACTGCCACCATACTTAGCAGGCAAAGTAGCCCCTAGTAAACCCAATTGACCTAATTCACGCATTATTTCTCGGTCAAAATGTTCATGTCGATTTGCTTCGAGTACTCTGGGCATCAATTTTTCTTGGCAATAATCATAAGCGGTATCGCGTATCATACGCTCTTCTTCGGTTAATTGATTATCAAGGAACATCGGGTCTTGCCAGTTGAAAGGCGTTAATTTGTCGCTCATCAGGTAACTCCATTAGTAGGCGGTTATGCGCTAAAGTTTATATTTATATGTTAACTCTATCCTCAAAATAAAAATAAATATAATATATAGTTATTATATTTATCATAACTTTTACTTATCGGTAGGCTTAATATGAATTTAAAGCGTTTAGCATATTTTTGTCAATTAGCCTTATTAGGCAATTTTACTCGGGCTGCACATAAAATAGGTATTGCTCAGCCAGCATTGAGTATAGCTATTCAAAAGCTAGAACAAGAGGTTGGTTTGAAGCTAATTAATCGTACCGATAAAAACTCCTTATTAACCGCTGAAGGTGAAGTGCTCTATAAACTGGCAACACAATTATTAAGCCAAGCAAAACAAGTTGAATTAGAGTTAGAAGAACTGAAAGATTTAGAACGAGGTACCATTCGCTTTGGTGTTTCCGCGATGATGGGCTCATATTATTTTCCGAAAGTATTAACGGCATTTAAGCAAAAGTATCCAAAAATAAAAATACACTTGATTGACCAAGGCACAGCGGCACTCGAGAAAATGTTAATGAATGGCGAACTCGACTTAGCCTTGATCCGCGGTGATTTAGAGAATCAACAACTGCGTTATACCGAACTTATTGATGAGGAAATTGTTGCTGCTATGGCGATTTCACACCCGCTAGCAAAAGAAGAAACTTTATCATTGGCACAATTTTGTCAAGAGCCGCTGGTGTTGTTTCATCAAGGTTATTTTTTACGTGAAGTGGTTAGCCACTATGCAAAAGCGCATAACTTATCATTAGACATACGTATGGAAACGAATCTTATTGAACTGCAAAAATCATTGGTTCGCAATGAAGTCGGTATCACCACCTGTTTATCGCGTATTTTGCAAAATGAACAGCAGATAACATCAATTCCGTTTGAACCAAAACTCGCCTTTAAATTGAGTTTGGCATGGAAAAAAGATCATTACCTTTCTAAAGCGAGTAAAGCTTTTATGACTTGTTTAACCTCTACTCTCGATCCCATCAACTAAGTATTTTTGCTTGGCTATGGCTTAGGCTTAGGCTTAGGCAACATAGAAAATTTTCTTCGTTGCTTTGGTCTTTATAGATTGGCCTTATGTTGAACTTAATAAGCCCACATCGATTGCCTGCTGTTCATTACTAAAAATAGCCATTGCCGTATTCATTTGTTTAAAGCCAAGCTTTTTATAAAAACCTTCTTTACCCGGATTAGCATATAATATTATTTTTTTATGTCCGAAAGATAACTCAACTAATTGATTAATCATTTTACGCCCTAACCCCATCCCCTGATATTCAGGATGAATAGCAACATCACATATATATGAACAATCAAGTCCGTCAGCTAAAGCTCTCCCTGCACCAATAAGTTTTTGTTTTTCATAAATAAAGCACTTAAACTTACTGTTTGAAAAAACAATATTAAGGTCGTCTTTGGCTTTATTACCTAAAGGCGCAATACGATATAACCTTGATAACTGCTGCCAATCAATGTCGGCTTGGTCGTAGACCCATGAAAAGTTTTGCATATATTCCTTATTTAACATCACAACAAGTGGCTAACAATTGTCGTCTATTATCGTAAAATAATGACTGATTTTTTTATCATCTTTTATCAATAAAAGAGAAACCGTAAGCACGTTATAAAGCGCTGTTCATTATTTCAGACAACTAAATTTAGTCATTGCCCTTTTGAATAAAGTCGTACGTTGAAACTAACAATAAGTAGAGCCTTTATAAATACTATTCTCTATTATTTATATGGTTAAATAATAATGCGGCTAAAATAATGCCCGCGCCAATGCTTAACTTCACTAGTTCGGCATCTCTGTTCCAAATAAGTACGTTCACAATAATACCTGCTGGAATAAGTAAATTATTCATCACGGCTAATGCACCGACATTGACTAAGGTAGCACCTTTATTCCAGCCAAAGTAGCCTAAACCCGACGCTATAATGCCTAGGTAAATAAGGACACCCCATTGCGTTGCTGTATTGGGTAATTTATCTGAATTGCCGAATAAGGCATAGCAAACAACAGCAACGATTAATGCACCAATAAAAAACCAACCAAAGACAGTTTTATCATCTAACTTGCTATTAGCCATTAAGCGTTTGTACGTAACTTGTCCGGTTGTAAAACAGATGTTGGCGGCTTGTACGAGCAGAAAGCCTGTCCAAAAGTTGCTGTTAATACTTTCATAACGGATAGCTACAGCGCCACCGACGGCGATAACGGCAGTTAGAAAAAATTTAGGGTTAAAGTGTTTTTCAATGGCATCATTTAATAGCGTAATATAGATAGGCGTCATTACCGTAAACAATAAGACTTCCGGTACAGATAAATATAAAAAGGAATGATAATAAAAGCTATACATAACGCCAAGTTGCACAGCGCCTATCATCATAAGCTTTAGCGCTAAGGGCTTTGGTGTTTCTGTTAATTTCAAAAAAGGTATAAAGACTAAGGTAGCAAGCGTTATACGCATAAGCACGCTAAACCATGCATCAACCTGCCCTGCCAAATAAACGCCAATTAAACTAAATGAAAATGCCCATAGCAGGGTAACTGCAAATAAATAGCCCATAAATTCTATCGTTAAGTAATTAATGACCGCAGTCTATCTGTTATTAATTACGGTATAAACAATAAAAGATCGCAACAAGCTATATAAAGACTAAACCAAGCAAAATCAATTATTTCAGCTGCGACTTGAATGTAATGCCGAACTCTGTTTATATTGATGCATATTCAGCAAAATCTTAATAGAAGGGAACTATGTCTGTATTGAATCACCCCAAGAAAACCCTATTTTTATGCGCAGCACTTTCACTCACCGCTTGCCAAAATGATAAAGAACCTAATAAGGCCCCCGTAATGAAAGTGGAAAACCTTGATAAAACTATTACCTATGACACCTTAGGAAAAACTGATCAAGATCATTTATATCTTGAGGAAGTTTTAGGTGACAAAGCATTAACTGAAGTAAAAAGCTGGAATACCCGCACCCTCGACCGCCTAATGGCAGACCCTCTATTTGAAAAAATGAATAGCGAAGTGTTGGAGATTGTTAACAGTAAAGACAAAATTCCATACGCGTCTTATCGAAATGGAGAAGTGCATAATTTTTGGCAAGATGAGCAACATGAAAGGGGGATATGGAGAAAATCGACCCTCAGTAGTTACCTTTCAGACACTCCGGTTTGGCAAACTGTTTTAGACTTTGACGCTCTGTCAAAAAGTGAAAATAAAAACTGGGTCTACAAAGGCAATAACTGCCTTTCACCTGATTATGAAATTTGCATGGTCAGCCTTTCTGATGGCGGTAAAGATGCCGTTATTCAACGTGAGTTTAATACCAAAACTCAAACTTTTGTAACCGATGGTTTTATCACCCAAGAAAGCAAAGGCAGTATAGATTGGCTAGACAAAAACACCTTAATTATCGGGGTTGATTTTGGTGAAAACACCATGACAACATCTGGTTACCCTATGGTTTCTAAAATATGGCAACGCGGTACTGCTTTATCGAGTGCCGTTGAAATTGACCGTGGCGAGCAAACAGATGTTGGCTATTGGGGGGGTATAACAGAGCTAAGTGATGGCCGCCGCGAAATTATTACTACCCGTGCATTAACCTTTTATGACACCGAGTATTATTGGTTTCCGCGTAAAAGTGATGGCAGCATCAGTGAAAAAATCAAATTACCAATACCTAAAAAATCAAATTTAAGTGGTGAGTTTAAAGGGCAAATGATTGTCAAATTAAACGAAAACTGGCGTGAATTCAAACTAGGCGACTTAGTCAGCTTTAACATTGATGATTTTATGAATGATGGCAAAATTGACCTTGTTAACCTTGTTTTTAGTCCTGATGAAAAGTCTTCAATTGGTAACTTTGGCGTCACAAAATCTAAAGTACTGATGAGCATCTACCATGATGTAACCGGCTCTGCTCATCAATTCGATTGGCATGACAATAAATGGACCTCTAAAAAATTAGACTTTCCAGCTAATGGTTCCGTCTCAATTGGCAGTACCAACAGTAAAGAAGAAATTGCTTTTATTTCAGCAGAGAGCTTTCTTAATCCTGACACACTTTATACGTATAACACCGCAACAGGCGAAAAAGCTAAAGCGAAATCTTTACCTAGCTGGTTTGATGCTGAAAGCATGGTCAGTGAACAATTTTTTGTTTCTTCAACCGACGGTACTCAAGTTCCCTACTTTGTGGTTCGACACAAGAATACAAAGTTAGATGGTAAAAACCCAACCCTTTTGTATGGCTATGGCGGCTTTGAAGTTTCTCTAAACCCTAGTTATTCGGCTACTCGTGGAAAGTTGTGGTTAGAAAGAGGCGGTGTCTATGTCTTAGCCAACATTAGAGGCGGTGGCGAATATGGACCTAAATGGCATCAGGCTGGTTTAAAAACCAATCGCCAACGTATTTATGATGATTTTATTGCTGTCGCTCAAGATTTAATCACCAAAAAAATAACGTCTCCTGAGCATTTAGGTATCGAAGGTGGCTCAAATGGAGGCTTGTTAATGGGGGTGATGTTTACCCAACGTCCTGATTTATTCAATGCGGTAATATGTGCTGTGCCCCTGCTTGATATGATGCGCTATCATACCCTATTAGCAGGTGCCTCATGGATGGGCGAATATGGCGACCCTGAAAACGAAATTGAAGGTAAGTTTTTACGGAGCATTTCGCCTTATCATAATATTGACCCTGCTGTAGATTATCCAGAAGTCTTCTTTATAACATCGACAAAAGATGATCGTGTTCATCCGGGACATGCTCGAAAAGTAGCGAAACGCATGGAAGATCAAGGGCATAAATTTTTATACTATGAAAACATTGATGGTGGGCACTCTGCTGCTGCCAACCTTAAAGAAACCGCCAAGCGAATCGCACTGCAACATACTTATTTAATGCAAAAGTTAGTAAATAATTAACAGTTTTATAGCGTAAAACTGATGATAGTGGCAGGATAATTCGCAGCACTTGTCTAATTATCACCGTAGGTTTTTTGAAGTCTGTTTAACGTCGTTAAACAGACTTTTTATTAATAGCAGTAACGAAGTCTTGTTATCAATAGCTATAAGGAACTTCGTTTCCGTACCTTTATTTAAAGTACCTTTCGAGGCTAATATGGGTAAATAAATACCCACAACCTTAGAACTCTAGCTTTTGTCTTTTGATATTTGATGAATAAGTGATGTACCCCAATCATTCATTCCATCGCCAATAGCACCGACCATCAGCGACAAATACTTTTTCCCGGTAGCTTGCTTATAAAAATTACTATATTCATTTAGATCTTCATTACTGATGTCACGATAAATAAAATATGACGTTAAAACCATTTGCTGTTCCATTGAAGGCTTTATATTGACCGCCATTTGTTCTAATTGAGCATCGAGTTGCGTGGCAAGCTCAACATTTTCTGGTTGGGTGATTTTCAACGCTTCAAACATATTTTCTAACATCGCCATCATCAAATTCATCCCTTGTTCTACAATTTCTGATGACTCAACATAATGAATAATTACTTTTGTTCTCTCAGGAGATGGCGGGCTTGATTGCAACTCAGCCATATAAAGCATTAAGTTTTGCTGAAACTTTGGATCGGTAGATTGAAGCTCAGCACTTACAACGCGAGAAGCAAGATCACTATCCAACCACTTAAGAATCGGCTGTAGTTCAGCTAATGAGACATTCTTCCTTATGTTTTCAGTCATTTTGTTTAGCATCACATCAGGATTTAATGACGATACAAACACTTGCATAAATTTTTCATGTTCAACTGGATTTTTAGCCGTTAAAGCCATTTGTTGTCCCATCGCTTGCAATTGTAGCGGTAGTCCTTCAATTGACTGGGTTATCCCTGATTTATCCATTAACTGATATATTTGTTTATCTGTTATCTGATCATTGGCATACGATGTTGTGATGATAGTCGACACTAAAATAATGCAGCGAGCTATAAACGTAGTAAATTTTTTCATGTTGTTCTCCAGGTTTATTAAACTATATGTTTAAAAATCTTTAGTGACTTTACCATTAGAAGTAAGTCGCTAAATTCCATTAAAAACTATCTATAAATACAAGTTATGCCCCCTTTTCGTTATCAAACCAAAAAAAAAGCCTTGCGTATCGTGCGACTGAAAATGTGATAAAAAGGAGTATCCAATAAACTAATTTTTTGTGAACTAGGCTTAGGTATAAAAATCACTCGACTTAATAAAGGTAACTTAAGTCTAGTTTATTAAAACAAAACAGCATAAGTTATTATGGGTGGCCTAATAAGTGGTGACACCTGACTTATCCATTAACTGATAGACTTGAGCATCACTTATCTGATTTTTTTAAATGAATTCGTAATAATAAATGACGCTAAAATAATGCAGCGTCTGATAATCGTAGTAAGTTTCATTTTATTCATTTAGTTGTTAGCAACATTTTATTATCATATTGAACCTAAACCTACTTACGTATCCCTAAAGGTATTAGATAAAGCCTTTGAAGAAGTAACCAAATTTATGGGGTTACTTCACAAAGGGCTTTGTATTCAAAATATAGCATAAGATCAAATGAGAATAGTTCTCAAGTGTCACCGACCCATTTTATTGAAGGTTAACTCAATAATATTTTTCCATTTATATATAAACCTGCTGCTAAAACCGAACTTAGAATAACTACAGTCGTAAATATTAATCTTGTTGGTTTCTTAATATTTAGGTTCGTTATTGCATACTTGAAAATCATTATTTGCATAATTGGTCCAATAATGAAATACGCTAGAAGTATGTAACTACCCAAAGATAAATGGGTATCTTGAGTATTAACCCCGAACAATAACAGTATTTTATTGAATAGCGTTACTATAGTTGGGAAGTGAAATATAGCTATGATAATCGGAATCCATAGTATTAATTCAATCAAAATTATTATCATTTTTTTATTCATTTATTCGTCCTTAATAACTGTAATGTTATCTTTTGTTTTAGCATCACCTTTTAAATTAAAGTCAACAGAATTTGGTGATTGAATCCCCCCAGCAAAAACATCTTCTCCTCCTGCATTTATTACACTAACAGCGGCATCCACACAATTATTATTAATTGACCATTCTTGATCAGAGTCAGAAATCAAATTCTTAGCAAAATCATTTGCTGCACCTTCATCTGGAAGCTTCACATCAATTATTACATCGGGTTCCCTACCATATATAGCTACATCTTGTTCGTATGTATGAAACTCTGCTGGACTACCATTTCCATTTGTTGGGAATTTACTAACATAGGTTCCATTATTTGTCATCGTTGCTGCATGACCAGCGATGCTGTTTTCGCCATTAGCTTTTTTTCCTGCATTCCATGTATAAACCTTAGCTTCACCTGCTGGATCTGTATATTTATAAGGATTATTCGCTACATATGAATAACGGTTAAAAGTATCAACTTCACCTGTAAACCCAACCGGATCATTAGAGTAGAAACGCCCTATAACTGGATCATAGTATCGTGCTTGCATATAACTTAAGCCAATATCTGTATCGAACTTATGTCCGGTATAACCTACATCGTCACTTTGTGTTCCAATTGTTCACCAAAAGTTATTATGGATGGCTTAGTTAATTTTTTGGATTCAAAAAACAACCATTTTGGGTGAGTGTTTTCTATTCTTTACTATCGTAGACTAGATTTATTTGATTAATTATTTCTTTAATTTTTGTATCAGAAATTTTATCTTTTTGCCCTTTAATATATGCATCTCGAATTTTTTCTTGCGTGTTGATATCATAACGATCTAAAAACTCAGTTTGATAATCTAAATCGAGATTCAAGCACATAACTCTGTCAGCAATATTCTCCCAAATATCTACAAAAGGAAATATTGCTAAACTGACACAAGTCACAATTAAAAAACCATACGGCATAGCACTAATAATTTCAAAAAGTTCCTTTTTCTTTCCTAACCCAACTACAATGGAAGTAACGATTACACTTAAATTCAGCCCAATGAGTCCATAGAATGTCCATGGAAAATTTTTCCGTGATAATTTAATTTCTTTTACATAAATTAAGTGTTTAAGTTTTATCATCTTATTTTAAAGCCTCCGTCATTACTTTTCTAACACCTTCAACTGCACTTGTTATAACTGCAATTTTTTTACTTCTCGCTTACAATACGAACATCGTAACACTTGGTTTAAAGTAACTATGTAAGAAGCGGCTAAGAAATTAACTGCTTTGGCTTTTTGCATTTTTTTATTGAATAAAAGAGGAATCAACAATTAAATGATATCTATTCTCCAGTGTCACCGATCCCTTTTATTTTTTCATATCCCTATAGGTATTAGATAAAGCCCTTGAAGAAGTAACCAAATTTATGGGGTTACTTCTTCAAGGGCTTTGGATTCAAAATATAGCATAAGGTAAAATGAGAATAGCTCTCAAGTGTCACCAACTCCTTTTATTTCTTTCATCTATCATTTTTACTTTTTATTCATTGAAAGCTCTTCAATTAATAAATCGCATTTACCATTTTTAGCTATACCTATATTATATTTTTCTCTGATTTGGTCCCTCGTATCTGATTTATATCCCAATAAAAAATCATCGTATTCTGTGTTTAAAGCTTGGCACATCGCTTTATCTTTTTTAATTAGAAAAATATCTTTAATTAAGAAAGAAATCATGCAGCATAGCGTAAGAAGAGGAACTCCTAATCCGAGAATATTCATTAATTTTATAATAGTCATATCTTTAAATAAATAAGCATATAAACAGCCAACTATTAAAGAGAAATTCATAGCATAAAGCATTATCAAAAAATTATTGTATTTCGCAAAATAATACTTATATGAACTATTTGTATTGTTATCCATCATGATAATTAACCTTATAATTAACTCTTAGAGCGCATCTATAAGCTTTTTAGAAGCTTCTACCCCCAGATTTAATGCACTGCCTACTTTTGATGATGATTGTATATTCCGCTATTAAACTACCATCAGTCCAATAATGAGCTTCCATTGTTCCAAAATAAATGTTCCACGTTTCCGCTGGAAAGTTACCAGAGCTAAAAATTTGCTGAGCTAATTTAAAAGCATTTCACTGTTTATTTGAGGGAGCGATTCGAAGAAGTAATCGTGACTTTTTTCAAAGCGGTAATCATAGTTACTTCATCAGGGGTAATCCCATTTTTACAATAGAGAAATTTATCCATTGAAAGGTTTTTAAAAATAAAGTGTGTTATCGCCAAAACGTATTGTGAGTTTTGAGTGGTGATAGTTGTACATTGAGTAAGTAACTTTATTCGCTCTATTTTACTTGTTAACCGCCAACATTTTACACCATTGTGATGATACTCAAAAAAGAGATACATATATGTCGGCTCATCTTTGATAGCAATAAAATATGCTCGTTCAGGTGAGTATGAAACAGCTTTTTTTCATCATGAACCTTTTGCAATCAAAAACGATAATTCAATTATACTATAGTAAAATTTGTACGGAATTAATCAAAAAAATAAAATCCTCATAAATACTTGGCTATGAATTTAATCCCTTTGGCTTCAAAAGCAGCCAAAAATAAAGCCCCTTGTGAAATGACCAATTATTGTGGCACTCCATAAGGAGCTTTGGATTAAAATAAAATAGTATCTACAATTTTTTATGAACACGAGTACTGATCTTTTTAAGTCTTGGATTGTTAGAAATTTCATTTTCAAAGGCTCCTAAACATGTCTTTAAAGATTCTTTATCTCCGGAGTCTTCAAAAGATAATAGTAACCACTGTACCCCACAGTTTTTTAGTGGGCTAAATTTTTTCTTTGGCTCTATATAATCAAAGAGCCAATTGTTGAAACTACGTTCACTTTTTGACAAATGATAAACTAACATTAAATAAGAAATAACTAATATATACTTAATAATAAACATAAAATCCCTAGATTGCTTCAGGTTTTCGGGTTTCTGGCGGAGGCGTTGGTGTTGCCATTAAAATTTGAGCTTCTCCAATGAAACTCTTAGTATCATTGCTCATTACACCTGAAGAGGAAGGATCGGGGGTTGCTGTATTTACTCCACCGTTCCCCCCTGCAAAATCTTCACCATGCTTAATGACTTGTTTGACTAGTTCTTTTATCGACCCCCATTTGGTATCTTTTGCAGCTTTAGGGGCCTCTTTCAGAGAAGATTGTTTCACTTCAGGCTTACTATTTTTTACTGTATCACGCATTTGATTAGCAATCTTTTGAGTTTGCTGTTGTACGTTATTAGTTTTAGGCGGCCCAGTTTTAATCCCCTGTCTGACTCCTCTTGCCAATGGAGTTAACCTTGGTGTAAATTTTGGTGAAAGCAAGAGAGAAAACTCACCAGTCGGATCAGTATACTTATAAGGGTTATTATTCGCATAAGCATAACGGTTAAAACTATGAATATCACGAAAACCAACAGGATCATTACTATAAAACCGCCCGATAACTGGATCATAGTATCGTGCCTGCATATAAATTAGTACGAACTACGATCCACACTATTATCTTTATGTGATGTAAATTAAAACTTATTATTTAAGCCGCTTCACCCATCATCATCTTATAATGTGATCCATGTTCTGACTCTTCAAAAATATTCTTAAAAACATTTAAGTATGTTTGAATCATATTCGCATCTTGTGTTACATACAGGTCATCTAATGCATGATGAGAGCCATCATTAACCCATGAAAATAAAGATTGGCACACCAACCGTTCTTCCCCATCAAATAAGTCAATCATGTCATCTTTCTTAATATTACCTAAAAAAGTAAAATAATTTTCAAGAATTTTTCTCATTGTATTTTGGATTGTTAGTGAACAACGAGCGGGTTCTTTTATTTCTTGCCAGAGTAACTCATACGAGGATTTTATAGGGTTATTATCATGCTCTGTTATTTTCGAGATACCATCAACTTTACGAATAACCCAAAATGTTTCTTCATTCAGCTTTTGACTAGAACGCTTTTGGTTAAAGGTTACTTCTTTGAAAAAATAAGTGTTATGAGTGAGGATAAATAACTGTTTTAGTAATGTGTTATCAGCTCTTGAATCATCCATCAAACCCTTTATTAATGTGCTAACTATAAATAAAATATCGCTATCAAGGCTAGACACAGGATCATCAATCACCGCTATTCTGTCTGTTGTAATACCGACCTCACTAAAACTACCTTTTAGTAAGTGATAAAAGTACAGAAATGAAATAAATGTTTTCTCTCCTTCGCTTAAAGTTTCCTTTGCACAGGAGCCGTCTGACCTTATTATTGAGTAGCAGCGATCTTTTATTGATTGTCCAATTGAAAAACTACTAAAACCAAACGACTTTAATAGGTTGTTTATGGCATTAATTGTCGGCTGGATTGATGTTGTGTCTTTTTCTAAGTCCTTAATAAGACTCTCTTTAATAACTTGATTTTTCTTACTATTAAGGATCCCCGAATTTAAACCACTTATTGCTTTTTGAACACCAACCGACTTCTTCATGTATGAATCAAGATCTTGCTTTAGATCTATTTCTAAGATGAATTTCCATATTTCTGTGATAAGTTGCTCTTTTTCTTTTTTAAAATTTAATACTATTAAATTATATTCATTTATCGATGTATTCGCATTATTGATAATAGTTTGAATATCTTGAACAATACTGCTTGTATCTTTTAGAGTTATAGATTTTCCCGGCTCGTTTAGCTTAGACCTCAATGATAGAGTATTTTCGCTTAATAGGGCCTGAAAAGTTTCATGCTTGGCCTTTAATAACTCATTATCTATATTTTCATTACCTAGTTCTAAAAGTTGTTCAATTTGATAGTTGAGATTATTAGATGAAGCCGAATAAGATGATATAATTGACTGAAGGACATCCATGTTTTTAATATAGGATTCATCAAAGTAGTCATTCAAACTTTGTTCAAATCCTGAAAGAATAGTTTGTTGGCAAAACGGGCAGTTTCCGTTGGAATTTTCTAAATATTGAGTCCCATGACGAACCCAATCACTATTTCCTAACTTATCTATCATGGCAGCGATATCTACATCACTTTTACCTAATATTTTTGTAAATAATATTTCATCTTTTTCAATTCTAGCGAGGTGCTCAGGTTGAGTTAAATTAACGATAGTATTCTTTCGCTCAGGAATATTTCCAAATAATGTTGCAGCTTTGTCGATTAAATCTTCTTTATTTTTTAAGATTGCTTTATTATTTGTTTTTTCAAAAACAACACGATCTTTAAATTTGGCTTTACTATTTCTGACCCCTTGAAAAGCATCTTGAAACAACTCGTCATACTTATCTTTTGTTACCCAACATTTAACAATGAACTCATTATCTAATTGCTCAAGTTCAGTTACTTTTCCCAATATATTTTCATCACCATTTAAAATAAAATCTTTAGCTTTTATTTCTTGTTTGATCTTATCTAGAGCTACTTTCTCATTAGAGATTTGATCAATAATTGCTTGGTCAGCTTCGCCTAAAGTAAAAACTCCAGGTAAATCATCTTGAGGGTTAAAGTTTCTTTCAACGAAATCGCGATTATATACAAAGGTCTGAATTGAAGTACCTAGCCAGTTAATAGAGCAACTAGGGTATTTAGAACTATCTTCTATTAGGCGTGAAATAGTAGTCTTTCCTGCACCGTTTGCCCCAAAGAAAAAATTGAACTGTGCCAATGGGTCTATTTTTTGAGGGGCTGTTCCATAGGTTGCAACTCCCCCTACATTAAGTGAATTTATCATTTTACATCCTTGTTGATTCAATCAACTTAGCCAAGTACAAGTTATAAAGGGGGGGTAGAATTACGTTATTTTTACAATACAACTTATGCGTAATGCATTCAATGTTGCAAATCAAAAGAAAGTTGTAAATGTTATAATTTTCATACATGTTTTTTATGTGTATATTTCTATAATTAAAACAACCCACTACAACCTTGAGCAGATGGATGAGTATCATTATAAACTTGGGTAAGCTTTTTACGGCTAACATGGGTATAAAGCTGAGTCGTAAGAATACTCGCATGACCAAGCATTTCCTGTACATGTCTTAAATCAGCACCATTATCTAACATGGTGGTTGCAGTGTTATGACGAAATAAATGACAAGCACCTGTGCGGTCGAATCCTGCCAGTTTCACATACTGAGAAGCCATATCAGATAATTTACCTGGCATATAACGTTTACCATTATTGGCTAAAAATAGTGCTTTACCCGAACCAATAAAAGCAAACATCGGGCGAACTTTACCTATATAAAAAGCCAGCCATTCTCGACCTCTTGGACTAATTGGGACCAAGCGTTCCTTATTACCCTTACCGTGGACTCGTACCAATCCTGTATTGAAATCTATATCATCAATATTGAGTTTTGCTAGCTCTCCACGACGAATACCAGTTACGAAAAAAAACTCGAGTATTGATCTGTCTCGTAACCCTTTAATTCCAAACAATAACGGTTGCTCTAGAATAACTTCAACTTCCTCAACTGTGTAAAGTGCTTTAGGTATTTGTTCGCCCTTGCTTGGTAATTCAATTCCATCCAATGTATTTGTCGGTAATAACTTTTTGATGAACATGTATTTGATAAAAATTTTAACGTACGTGAGTAAGTTTCGCTTTTGAGCAGAGCTTAATGGTTCATTATCAAGCGCTTTACGATATGAATTTAAGTAGGCGGCATAATCATCCATCAGATCCAAATCAATTTGGTCTGTTCGCGTAACGTTACGCTCTAAAGACCAAAGATAAAATTTCTTAAGGCCACCACGTTTATTTCGCACAGTATCTGAGCCTTGCCCTTTAGCAAGGCAAAGCTCAAGATAGTACTTAACGCATCGCCATATGCGCTTAGTGGTAGGCTTTTGCATGTATTAACTCTTTTGCAAACGCCATGCCTACATCAACAAAGGCTTTTAGCTCAGGCTTATGCCAATAAACTATCGCTTTGCTACCACCTCGAATACGACCAAAACGATAACCAACGGCTGATATAACATTTCCATCGTCATTCAACGTTGGAAAAACGATACAGCCACGAAATAACTCATGACCACTTGCTCGAACTAGGCCACAACGTTGAAGACTGCCGCGAATTGCTGCACCTTCAGGAGTACGGCATTTAGGGATATTTTTCCCCATTGTTCGGTCACAATAACCAATCACTGTACTATCACCACATTGATTATCAATACTACAACTGCTTTTAACGAATTGTTGAGCTAATCCACTTTGTTGATATCGCTGTCGGTAGTAATCAAAGGCTTGCTTGATATGTAAATCATCAAGGTTGATTTGGCCAAGAACATTCAAATAATTCTTATCAAGTTGAATGTTCATTTAACACCTCCGTCATGCCCATTGCCTTGCGGATAGACTCTCCTTTTAATGTGATTTCGTGCGTTTGGTGAACAATTCTATCCAACGTTGCATCTGCAATAGTGGGATCTTGAAATGCGTCGTACCAAGCTTTAATTGGATATTGTGAGGTAATGATCATTGAGCCATTTTTGTCTCTACCTTCAATGAGTTCAAATAAGAGGTGACGCTCAACAGAGCTTAGTGGTGATATACCCCAGTCATCAATGATAATTAATGGGGTTTTTAGCAGTTTTCGGCGAAGTAGTTTCATTTTGTCCTGCTTAGACGCGATGATTAAGTTTAAAATCAGTTCACTAAAGCGAAAGTATAAAACGGGTATTGCTTCGGTGATTGCTTGTTTGGCTAGTGCACAGGCAATATAGGTCTTACCCGTTCCAGTTGCCCCTGTGATGACTATATGATGCGCATTGGATACCCAATTCAACTGTGCTAACTCTTTTATTTTAGCGTGTTTAAGCGAAGGATGGAGAGCATAATCAATGCCACTGACTGACGCATTTGGCCAGCGTAACTTAGCCAGTTTTTGCAAGTTAGCTAGTTTACGATTTTTACAATAAAGTGATTCATGGACAAATAAGTCATCAATGCGCGACAAAAAATCCATATCATCGTAATCAGTAGATGCCAATTGTGCGATTAGCGCCTCACTCACACCCTTTAGTTTTAAGTCCAAAAGACACGCTAAGACTTTTTCCTTAAGCATCATAATTGCCTCCAAAATATGACTTTCCACGTACATTTTGATGCGCCACATTGTAAACGGGTAAATTTTCAAAGCCTTCTTCATGCTCATTTGCACTAATAATCAGGCGAATATCATCAGGTGTCGACATGCCATGTTTATGCGCATAATCACATGCTTTACATAGCACCTCAGCACCATGCTTTTTGCACATAGCTCTCAACGCCTGACAACGTTTACCAATCGATCGAGATGAAGGATTTGACGAGTTCGAATACCAATCACTGACAGTTTCCTCAACTGCACTGCCAATATCTTTCGCCCATAATAAATTTGCTTCCTTACTGTTACTTTTCTTATCAGCAAGGTGCTCTGCAGGCATGTGCTCAGATATCGTTGAGCATTCCAATGATCCTTTTAAACTATGTTTAGCCACTTCATTATTATCATGAATAACTCGCAGCACTGTTTGGTCAATAATGATATCAACGACTTCACCTCGAAGTTGATATGGCACTGAATACTCACTCTTTAGATATTTCACATGATAGTTCGGTGGCACTTTTTGTTTGAGAATATCGACGACCATACTGAACGGCTTTGATGGAAGTGCTTTTAATGAGGACTTTTCATTACGTTCGAATAAATCATTTCTTGAAATATCCATGCCCTGAAATGGCGTATTATTAAGTTGCTCAACTTCTTGTGTAAGAAAGTGATTAATTTCATCTAAACTAAAAAAACAATGATTTTGAATCATGGGCACTAAAATACGCTGAGTAACAAATTTCACTCCTAGCTCAGCATGACTTTTGTCTTGTGGATGAATAACCCTACAAGTATCCATTATTGCGTTAAAATGATGACCAAAAGCAACAATATTACTATTGAGGTTAGCTATCAATCCTGGCGTTGTTACCAGTGCTTTGGCATTGTCCATACTGACAACCTCAGTTACACCACCAAAAGAGTCAAACATGCGCGTCATGCCATCTATCCAATGCTGTGTTTTTTCGCCATATGTCGTCCATGCAAAGATTTTTTTAGATGCCCCCAATACAGCAACAAATACTTTAACCCAGACTTTTTTACCTGATGCTAGATAAAAGACTTTTGTGCCAGCATAATCAATATAAACAACTTCACCTGCGACATGCAGTTGTCGCATCGTTAGCTTGGAGCGTTTCAACATTTTACGAACACACCTAAAAAAATGCGTTCTACTTAATGCCGTTTCAGGGTGTTGAGCGACATATTCAAGGAACAAAACAGTACGTGTTTTTCGTTTTCCTCTTGGTTTAGTTAACGCGCTCACAATATGTTCAACATCGGGTTGTCGTTTATTGCTATTAACTGACTTAGGCAAATGATAAAGCCTATTGAGTAAATCACTGTCGCTTAGCGTTTCAGCGACTGAATAATCAAGTTCATTTTGTTTACATCGCTTGTTCAACCGCATCATTGATTGGTGTGAAGCACCTGCGAGGTGCCCTTGTTCGCGAATAGTCGAAAACGGCAAAAAATATTTGGCTCGTATTCCTGAGCGAATTTGATTGATAGTCATCATAATCGTTACCTTTATTAGTTAAAAATAAAGGCGCAGGCCGGCAATGCCTTTCAAAAAAGTTGAAAAACTTGACAGATACCGGTCAGTAAACGATATTTAAGTCATCGAGAGATCATATTCGATAACTTTTCAGAAACCCATCGGTCACACCCTTTGGGTTTTTGTCGTTTCTACGCCGTAAAAAATGCTACTAATTTGAATTTATTCTACATGTCGTCTACCTCCTTTTTTACTGGTTGAGTATTTTCTACTTTTTGTATTGCTATCCATTTTGCAATATCTCGTGTTAATGCAAATTTGCCGCGTCGTCCTTCAATGGGAAATGTATCAACGGGGACGGATTGTCGACTCACAGCTTGGCGAAAAGCATCTGCGCTGGTGTAGCCTAATGACTTATACAATACCTGCCCGTAAATCATCGGACCGAATGTCTGAAGTAAATCCTGTTCAAGGCTATTTGCTAGTTCTTCAACCAATTCGCTTGTTTCTGTCATACGGTATTAGGCTCTTTTAAGTTACATGTACAACAAAGTGTAGTGTAAAAAATGAAGACCAAAAGTGCTAAAAAAGGACTTTATTTTCCCTTTGTTTCTTTCATATTTTCATTTCATTCATATACTTAAATGCAGGAATTTTATTTGCATTCCTACTTTGCTTATTTTGAGACAGGGGCTTATTTCATGGATACAACAAAATGTGGATCTATTGCTTTTTTGAAAAATAAAATCATTCTGCATTATTTTTGTAGCGTAGTAGGTATTGAGATGACTGGGCCCGCATTATCCTCGTTTATAGACCATCGGAATAAACAAGGAACTAAATGGCGTCGAATTGTTAATGGAGAGGTAAAGCTCACTGACAGTTCATTTAACATGATTAAACAAGCCTTATTGACAGGCAAGCTCTCAATAACAAAACGTCAGAAACGTTTAGTTGTGTTTGAACTAAAAGAGCTTTATCACACGCAACTATGGCACGCACTCAGTGAAACATTTAACAAAGAAGACATAAAAAATGTTTATGACGCACTACCTTATCGTATCCAAAAAACTATCTTAAAAGCCCGCAGTTATTCAAACGGTTTTTCTCGCTTTAAAAATCACCCTGGTAATACGAAGGTTAATAAAATTGAACAGCTCGGATCGTACAACGCACTTGCCGCGCTATTTACACTTTTACGAGATCAACAATATAGTTTTCATCTCTTTGATGATTGTCATATTCATCGTGCCGCTTTTCGGTTAATGCTTAGTACTTTTCAGCACCCCTCATTTAGGGCTTATCACGAAGAAATATGGCATTTTATTAGAACAAATATCATTCAACATGACGCATTTAACTTAACAAAGATAGGCTTGGGATTTTGGAATCTAACTTCTGCTGAAATTGAGCCGATAATTTGCAATGAAGCATCTATTTTACAGCTAGCGAAAACGGCAAACATGATTGAAGACTTCAATGATGCTCCCTTATTTCTTTATTTACTCTATCGCAATCCTGACCAAAAAATAATTTTAAAAGGACTCGAATCGATAACAGCGAAGGAAGCAATTGATATGACGCCTCTTGATAAATTTTGTGATAATTTTTCGAGAATGCGCCACAGGGGAAGAAGTCCTATAAAGTTTCCATCTGATACATTTCATTATTTATCTATCGAGTCTTAATTTTTCAAACTTGTAGGCGTTTATTTTAACTGGTCCTAAAAGGTATTCTTTGCTGGTCCAACAAAGTAATCAAAGTGTTCCTTGAACTTAACACTTAACGTTCCATTTCACGGGAATATACACCTGTAAAATCCCGTTTCTTTGGAGCAAATAGATTAATGCTTGAACCAATGTTTGATAAATTCTTGGACCAAAATAGTTGATATTAATGGACCAAACGCCTTTCTCCTTATGATTAATATTTGGGTGGGTATCTGTTATTTTATTTCAAATAATAAAAGGTCCATGATTCGCTTCAAAAGCAGCCAAAAATAAAGCCCTTTGTGAAGCGAAATAAGAAAAACCGATTAACTTAAACCAATTTAAAAGCGTCTTTGAATTCAAGATACTCTTCATCAATTGTTCGACCTAACTCTGGGTAATCAAACACATTAACAGTATACATTTGACTATCACGAACAATAACAATTGACTTATGCCGACATAACGCTTCTTTGCCTTCCTGTTGATGAATAAAAGTCGATACGTACTCTGCCGCTTCACAGTCAGATACCAAAATAGCTTTTGGAGATTCTATAAATTGGTAATCCACTAAAGCTTTTGAGTAAGTTTCAGAAAGTGTAGATACAAGCTGCTGCAAATTTTCGCCTTCTAACAGCTCAAAGTTTTCAACATATATTGTAATTGAGGGTGAAAATGTAATTCCTGACGACTCAGGATACTGACTTATAATCGCAATGGGATCATCACCAGTTTTCAATATTTCAGTTGTATCACTGTCCAATAATTGTTGCTTTTCTTTAATGTCAGCAAAAGATTCTAGTGATAAAAAGTGCCAGCCTAAAGGCTTTTTATAAGCAAGACCGAGTGTTCTGTTGATATATAAATCATCGTTGATGATTACAGCTTGAAGTGGATTAGTTGCGGCAGTCGCGATGACAGCACCAAATAACTTTAAAAACTTTCGTCTACCAATTCCCACTGCATGAATCCTTTAGTTGATTCTGATTATTTAGTACCGATAACAACCTAGTTATGGAATGAATAGCTCTGCACCATCAAAATCACCGACTCCGTTTGAAAGTTGAGAAATAAACTTTTTAAAAGGAGAATAATCACGGATATAAATCTGTTCTATATTTCCCTCTTCATATAGAACATCAATAATAAGCTCTTCACTTCTATAAACTGACTTTTCATTCTGATCTACTTTTAAAAACGGAAACAAAAACAACAATTTTGAAACGATTGATTCGGTTACAAAACAGTCTGTATCAAAAATCCAGCCAATATCTGTCAACTCTTTTGCGGCACCAGAAGGAATAATGAATGCTGCTTTATATTTCTTAATCATAGGCACGACTTATAGCTTCAATTGCTCTTTTGTTTTTCGTGTTTAGTTTATCGAAATCCCTATGTTTAGCTAGCTTAGGTCCAACCCACCCATCTTCATGAGTAAATGCCATCGACCATGCTAAGTTTTTAGGGTAAACGTGAAAATCTTTTAATTTATAGTTGTTACTAGGCTTCTTTTCGACAACATATACTTCTTTTTTGTCCTGTCCAAAACAGTCTTCCATAATTATGTACTTTGGCGCTTCTAGTCTATCGTACTCAACAAATGCATCTTCTTTTTCTAAATCGCAATCCATTAGGTCCCACATATAAGTTTTAAACCTTTTGATTCCCTTAAACGAACGCTTAGTTGGGCAAAATGCTGCAAGCCAGTTTTGAGCAATTTTAGTCGCTTCATCACCTGATATGATTTCCGATGGTTGAATGTTCAACAAATCAATTATTCTGTGGTTCTTCATATTAACAAGCTTGTTTTTTCAATCGTTTGATTTCGTCAATCCAAAAAGATTTACCACTTAAGCATTCGGGATCAAGTTTTTTCAACCCATCTTTTAGTTCGTCCACTAATTGCTGAGAAACACGATTCTCAACAAACGCTTCTTCATCACTCGCGATAGCATTTTCAACCATGATGGCGTATAACTTTAATGATTCTCTCAACTTGTGAGGGGAAGTATTAACTAATAGCTGATTGTCTGATATCGATATATTCAGTGAGTTTAGGTTTAAAAGCATATCCCTATCGTCTCTATCCTCACCAATTTTCAATATACCATTATGTATGTCATACATATCAAAATTAATATTCGGGGCAGCCCATTCTGGTAGCCCTAATTCACACAACACTCTAACATCACTTATGGATGTGCTTGAATTAGAAAAGATGCTTTTACTCCACTTGATGAAGTCGCACTCCTTTCAATAATCAGCTTCAGCAAAGTGGGTCATATTTAAAAGCCTTCCAACATTATAAATACTTGCCTATCCAAGTATTTCAATACCAATCAAAGTATCACTTTCATCGAAGTCAAAAAGTAGATCTGGGCCTTTATAATCGTTAATCAAGTCCCGAATATCCACCGTTTTATTTACACATTTAGAATCAGTGTTTCGAGGGTGTTCGGGCAAATATACATAACCAACTTCATTATCGTCACCTAACTTAAGCTCAATTAAATTTTTCATAACTTCCTTTGTTCATACTTTAATGCAAAGACAATAACATTTTCTTTGAAAACAACCAAAAGCCCGCGAGTGCAATCCTTCTAGTCGGCAAGTTGAGAGGTTATCTTTCAATCCCTTTGGCTTCAAAAGCAGCCAAAAATAAAGCCCCTTGCGGGGCTTAGTTATAGGATTGATTTCAAATCAAACAATCTGACCTATTGGTTCATTTTTATTTGATAACTAGTCATGCCTCACATTATTGATCTCGTAATGTTCAACAATGTGAGGCTCTGAAGATAAAGAAACTAACTCAGCTAGGTGTTCTTTATAACATGGTCTATTGGCGAACTTACAAACAGCTAATCCATAAGCAAATAATTTAACTTTTCTCGACTCCGTTAGCATAACTTCTTTTAGCACATCGAAATTCACCATGTTTTTATGGTCTCCCGCAAATAAAGATACCCCTCTTTTTATTTCAGATAATGCGACATTATCTTTTACATAATCAAAAATCTTACATGCTTGATGATTATTTATTTCCATCATTGCTGTAATAGCGCTATCTCGAACACGCTCTTCCGGGTCATCTAAGCATTCAAAAAGTGCAATAAAATGCTCAGGCTTGGTAGTTGATATGCCAAAACAACGGCAAGCTTCCTTACGGTTGTCTACATATGGTGATGTTAAATGATCAAAAATATAATCAAATATAGGATACAATTTAGTAGTCTCTTGAGCTGCTATAAATAACGCGGTTATATTACAAGTTTCAGACTGGGAGGTTAAAAGAGGAATTAAATCTTCTATTGTAGGTAGATGATTGTGCAACTCTATACTTGCATCTGCACAATCGTCAAGTTTATTGTCTAATTCAGGGTCTTCTATGCCTTCAATATAGGCTTCAATATCATACTTTCCAGCCAAAAAATCATATAGTAGCTTTTTAAAAATATCATTACGATTTTTAATATATTTTTCAAGTTCTTGCATAAAACCTCATTCCCTAAAACAGATACAGTATTGACTATAAAACAACCTCTCAACCTTGTTCTTTTGTCAAGCTTAATTGAGAGGTTATTTTAAGTCAGAGTGTCAATAAAATAGTTTAATGTCACTCTATTTTTTTCAATAATTTTTCTTCATTGGCTCTATGTTTCTTGTGCTTCACATAATCAAGAGTATTTTTACGAGGCTCCTTTTTCATTGCATGAGTACGACCGGCTATACTTTCCTTTAACTTACACGTCGCACAAGCCCTTTCAGCTGCTGATTGAATATCAGCCACTTGATCTGCTACATCATCCATAGTTCCATCTGTCGTCCTATTACCATGCTTGTCTCCTTTCATTTCTATACCACAATTATGTACAAGGACGTTTTTCTTAGTTACATAATAGGTATGGAAATCAGCTACGGTGAAGTTGTATGTTAAAGCTTCGCGCTTCTCATCAATCACACTTACTACCTGCATTGGAACATTCCCATCAGTCTCGATTTGGTCACCAACTTTCAGTTCAATAGTTGTTTTCCAACCCGCACCAACAACGAAAAATGGGTGATCATCTGTAGCTTCTATTTTCTGCTCAAAACCATCGTTTCCTTTGAGGTTAATCTCATAGATACCACGATCCGGTTCATTAAAGATTTTTGTAATAGGTTTCCAATCTTGTTCACCAGTTTCGACATTTTTAGCCCAAAGTTTTTCCCCAAGCTTAATATCTTCAATATTCTTGTAACCGCCTTCAGTAAGAACTTGAGTGCCTGCAACAAAACAACATGCTTTACCGGAAGACTTAACTAACCCCGCGACCTTCTTAATTCTTTGTAATGCCTTTGCAGGATTTACCATTCCAATCGCTGCGTCTCCTATTGCAGAACCGACATCCACCGTACCAGTTGTGGCATATTGAATAGCTGATTCAACAGCAACATTAACTACAAAACTCACAACAAAATTAAGAAATTCACCATTCGGATCAGTATATTTATAAGGATTATTATTCACATACAAATAGCGGTTGAACGACATCACAGGGTTAGAAGCCGTATAGCCAACAGGATCATTACTGTAAAACCGCCCAATCACTGGATCATAGTATCGTGCCTGCATATAACTTAGGCCAATATCAGTATCGAACTTATGTCCGGTATAACCTACATCGTCACTTTGTGTTCCAATCGTTTCACCAAAAGGTTGATAGTGTAGAGTTTTTATAATCACTCCCGCTAAGTTACTAAATGCAGCGGGGCTGCCTAAATAGTTAGTATGAATGAATTCTACACTAGCATTTTTTGTAGCGACTAATTTACCACCTAAACGGTAGTAATCTTTGTTAACACCACCAACTTTTCTAAACATTAGCTGACCAGATAAGCTGTACATCGAATAACTTAAGCCTGAACCATCGTTTGTTTTCACTCTTCGGTTATGGCCATCATAAACATAAGTATTGCCACTTGCTTCGTTCATTTGACCGGCAACATTATACGAAAAGCTATCATGACCATTTGAAGTGACATTCCCTCTACTGTCGTAAAGAAAGTTATATGATTTACTTCCTGTGGTGTAATTTAAACGGTTTAAGCTGTCATAAGCATACCCAATCGATTTAGAACCTATTTTATAGTAGGTAATATTACCTTTGGTGTCGTAATTAACATCTCCTGTACCCGAGTAACTATCGGTGATCAGGTTTAACCTATCAAGCCCGTCATAGGTTGCTTTTAAGTCATAGGCATTGTTTTTTTGGTCATCCCAGAACGTCAAATTATTATTTGAGTCGTAGGTCATGGCTTGTTTTATCGCATAAGTGCCACTTCTTGCATCATAGGTTGAAGCAAGTAAGCCAGCACTGTTTAGCGTAGCAGAATACATAAACCCATTGCCATAATTATGAGACTTAATAGCACCTAATGCATGATACTTAGCATTTGTTGCGTAATTACCCACTCGCAATTGTTGACTTAACGCATTATGCTTGACATTCATCACTTGCCCGCTGGGATAAGTGATTGAACTTTTATTACCTAAATTATCCGTTTGATAAGTTAAGGTGAAGGTATTCCCGTCTATAGATAAGCTTTCAGAGGCCAATCCCCCTAGACTATTGTATGAATAATGACTAGCAACACTGCCCGTATTAAGGGTAATTAACTGACCATTTCTATCATAATAAAAGCTTTTGTTTGCTCTATCATCCTCATATGTCTCAGAAATAGTATTTCCTCTGTACCCATAGAAGTAATTCGTTTTATTTGAACTACTTACTAAACTATCGCACGAGGTGGTGCTAGTGCTAATTGACGTTCCATAAGCTTTCCAGCTTAACTGTCCGACACTATCAAATGAATAAGCTCTCGGGCCAACATCCTCTCTAACAACTTTACAAAGCTTTTGATAATCATCATAAACGCGGTATTCATGCTCTCCGCCTTGGCTAACACTGCTAACATTACCGTAGATATTGTAGGCCATACTTGTACTAACATCAGCGGGTGAGCTAATTAAAATAGGCATTGATTGACTTGGGGATGCATACGACAAATAAGTGGTTGTGGTAACATTGCCCTTATTATCATTAACTTCTACTTTGTCATTAACCAAATATCGATAAGATATTTGACCTGAAATGGCATTGTTATTAACCGCCTTTGGACGCCCTAATCCATCATAGCTGTAATTAACACCATAATAAGTAGACGCAGAACTTGTCTGCTGACTTTGAAAAGTTGGTTTATTTAAGTAGTTAAAGTTTGTTCTTACATACCTTGTTGTATTACTACTATCGCCGTTATCCCACTCTTTTACGGCCAACGGCCTCAACAGTCCATCATAAAAAGTCTGTTTACGGTAATCACCTTGACTAACCGTTTGAACCGTCATATCTGAAACTGTTCCTGGAACGCCAATACCACCTGATGACTGTGAATATGAAATATTGGTATTTGACCATTCTTCGTCACAAGGGTCTATTAAGGTTAACCGCCCTAAAGTGTTATAGCTGTAGTTTTCACAGTTACCTTCAAAATCCGTTACTCGAGTAACCTGAGCATTGGCATTGACTATTCGATAACCATATTGAGAAACTGTACTGCGGCTCTTAGGCGTCTGAATAGTTCTAGGAATTCCACGATAATAATTTGAATATTTTACCCACTGATTATTGGCATTTCTTGTTATTTTATTAGGTAATCCATTTGATAAATAGGTGTAATTGGTATGCCAACGACCAAAAGAGTATTGGTTAGCGAGTTGTGACTTGTAGATCCCCGCAGCGGAGTGATAAGTCGTTTTTGCTACTTCTTCATAAATAGTACCGTTAAAGACCTTTGTTTGATATGGCCGACCAATTAGCCAGTATGTTGGATCATTATTATAGGTGGTTTGAATATATTTATGTTTGTTACCATTAGCATCATTGTATTGGTGTGCCTGCGTTGGGTTACCATAAATATCATATGAGGTGGTTAGGTGAGTAAAAACATCTTTACCACCTACTCTATAGTATTCTTTTACTTCAGAAGCAATTAACGCTCTGTTTGAATGAGCAACACCACTGCTTAACTCAAATCCCACATTACCAATATTTTGACGAGTAAATGTTTTCTTTGTTTGGAGTAGCATAGCGCCGTTTGTATCAAATTCTTCTACAGCGACTAAGCTACCGTCTAAGTAACTGGAGTAATCACGGTTATGATAATATTTTGTTCGACTGTTATCTGGAGCTATTACTTGTGTCCATTTATAATCTTTATTATTGATATTGCTCGGTAATGTACCCTTTAATAACATACTACTTTGGATATTTTCATTAGCGGCAAAACCTGTGTTTTCAGAGTAATCATAATTCCATGTCATCTTGGACATTCCCGGTCCGTCTAACACTTTTTCAATAATAGACATGGTTGCGTAACATTGTGGCTGTATATAGGGGCCGTTATTACTGGTAGTGGTTACAAGCGTGTTACTTCTTCCTTGAACTTTTCCTTCAAATTGAAATGTGCCAGTTACACCATCAGGGTGTGTGATACTTGCAGTACTATTTTTTGGTGTATAATTTATGGTGTATGCACAATCATCCATTTTGTCACCGTTCCTGGTACCAACAGTTGGTTTAGCATTTCTATATGGGCTTAAATCAAAAACCCAGCTTTTACCATCAGGTCGGGTAACAGAATCTAGCCCTTCAGTACTCCCATATGAATATGTCCAATGACGTCCGTTATAAGAAACTTTAGTAATATGATTTAGATGGGATCCCGTTCCATAAGTCATAAAAACTGTTCTGCCATCACTGGACGTTATTGAAGTTAGCTTGTTACCAGAATAATTATACTGAATCCAATTACCGAAACGATCTTCTACTTTTGAAGCCAACATAAAGGCTTGATACCGAGAAGTAACTTTATAATCTCGATAAATACCCTTAGAGGATATTAATCTCATTTTGTCGAAAGTGTACTTAAGCCCATCGGGTGAGTGACCGATAAAGCCTTCGCCATTGCCACCTGAACGAGTAAAACAATCGAACTTCCAATTAGATTTTGTTTTTCTACCGTTTTTTTCAACTAACTTCTCTTGCCGACCCGGTAAAATAAGAGAGTCACCGTTCCAGTATTCATGAGATTCAAACACGTTACCATGATCAGAAATTCCGCCAGGGTTTAAGGAACCAGAGCATTCTTTGCCTATTCCCCATGAACCTGAATACCGAGAACCATTAAAAAGTAGTGTGGTATGAATCGCGGGAATTTCAAGTAACCAATCATCAAAAAAAGCTGAATTATAAGCAGTTAAACCGGCAGCTTCAGGATAGAACTTTCGAGCTATGACAATGTCGGGGCCAATCCCTTTAGCCACCAAATCAGTATGGCTAAATCCAATCGTGCCAGAGTTAAGGTCAATATGCTCGCCGAGTAAGTCGGTTGTATAAGGCGTAACAGAATCTTTTACAGACATACGCGCTAAGATATCTTCATTGGCAATACCATAAGCATCTCCACCACCAGGTTCGTCTCCGGGATCACCACCGCTAGGAGGAGCTAAAGCAGACATTTTTGTTGATGACTTGTACGTTGTTGGTAAGTTTTGGCTAACAATTGCTGAAGTAATTTCCGTAGTCATTGCTTCATTGAATGAAATTTGTTTAGCAAATGCCATTATAGGTAAAATTAATGCTATCGTTAAATATCTCATAGAAATCCCTTATCTATTAATAATTACAATAATATTCAGTTACTTATTTTAATAACTTATAAATAAAAGTTAAAAGACAGCCAATAAATTAACCAGGTACACCCAAACTAATCTACTTTTTCGAACGCTGGTTAAAAGATTATTTCATTTTATTTAAAGCTGTAAATGCTTAAGTCTTCCAATTTCAAATAATGAAATATTCGCATAACTTTTTGTTTACTTGTTGTATGGATATTAAGATCTGTACATTACCCATACAAAAAAGTAAATTGAAAGTTAATATAACGTAAACATACAATAAATATAGTTGCTAAATATCGCTAAAGCAATTTATGCGTAGACATTAATGAGAGAAAAGAAATAAAGTTATGGCTGTGTATAAAGTTTTATAAAAGGCGTATTTATAAAATAATTTTACGTGTTTGATATCATGAGTTAATTAACAAAATGATGATGCTATTAAATAAATGATAGCGCGTAATGATAGGCATTTATTATGTTTTATATAAAACATAATCGCTAATTAACCCTAATAGATAGGCTTTCTGCAGTTGTACCACTCATTAGCTGTTCACTTTGATTTAATAGCGTAGTGAATTAATAGCATCTGCTACTGTTAAAAAATATATTTTAGTGAGACAAAGCTCCGCCTTACTAAACTCATGAGCACGGATCAAATCTAAAACTTCCGCTATAATGACTGTTCGCCCTGTTTTAACTAGCACTCGTTGTTGTGATACACATTCTATTAAATAGCAAACACCCATAGAATCTATAACATAATCCTCATCGCTAAGAATTAAATCCTGACATTCTGAAATAAAATCTAGCGCAGAGGCTAAATATGTAAGCTCATCTTCGCCTTCTAACTTTAAAACACATGGCCAACAGATCATAAAAACTCTCTATAAATATAACGGAAAAAACAAGCCTGCTCAGTCAAGGTTTACTTACAAGCCATCTCTTTGAAGGCAACGGCCCCTGGGTTCATCACCTTCATGAAGTACAGTGTCGGTATGTAGAAACTTTGCCGCTTCTGCAGAATCTTTCACTTTAGAGGCACTGCGCGCTAGCATTTCTGCTTCAAACTCATTGAGTACACTTTCCCTTATGCCAGCATCTCGCCATTGAGATAATGGCCGACATCCTATCGATATGCCTCGTGCAAGCGACAACGCATCGAGAAGCGCTTGATTTGCTCCCTGTCCTTTGAATGGGCTCATCGGGTGAGCCGCATCACCAATGAGCGTCGATTGTTGCCCTTGCTGCAATAATTCTGCTTCGAGTAATGGCCGGTCATACACGGGATAACCAGAAACTTGAGCCACCAAGGTAGCAGCTAAAACTTGCGGTATAGGGTCATGCCACTGAGTTCTTCGACACGCTTCGTCTTTTAATGCCTGAGGACCTTTAGCGCTTAATGCCTTAGCTTCCGCTTCAGGCATCGGAAAACTCAGCTGCCACATCACAGAGTCAGACGCATAAGGCATCATATAAATACGTTCATTACCATTCGCCGTTTGAAAAACAGTCGCTGAGTCCAGCAGTGAACTTTTAAGTCCTTCGAGTGCCGCCAAAGGACAAATACCCAAAATAACAATACAGTCTAAGTAACGTAGAGGTGTTTTATCATCAGCTATCAGCAATTTTCGCACTGAACTGCGAATACCATCAGCGCCAACAACAAGATCGGCCTTGGCGCTTTTCAATTCACCTTCGACCTGAAAACTCAAATCAACACCTCCCGCCAGCGACTCCTTATAATCTACTAATTGGTGACACCATTTTACTTGGTTGTCACCGACGAGTTGCTTAAGTAAAGCTAAACGCAAAGATTGGCGAGCGATATGAACATTGGTGCGTTTAACCGACGATTTCACCGCAGAGGGGTGCCACTTTCTGATCCCCCATTCACCAATAACTTTACCCGTGGTGGTATGAACAACATGCCTAGTTGAAATAACGCCTTGGGTTAACACAGAAATGCCAAGCCCTGCTATCGCTCTACTGGCTTGTTGTAATGTCAGTCCGTAACCCTGAGAGCGAGTATCAAAGCCACTGTCTCTTTCATAAAGTGTAAAAGGAATACCGCGGTGCAAACAAGCAACTGCTAGTGCAACACCGCCGATACCGCCGCCAATAATAGCAATGTGCGGGTAGTTTTCTTTATCTGCGATGGTAATATTTGTCGCCTGAACAAGGCCAGTTCCATTGCAATTTAAACAATCAAATAAATGTCCCTTAGGACGAACTGGAGGTGTACCTTCGCTTTGTTTTTGTTCAAATTCATCCAACTGACGCTGATACTGAAGTCGCATTTTTTTGCGTGGTCTTTTATTTTTTTGACCAAGGCCTTGGCACTGCTGACAAATGGTCCAATTAATTTCTTCGTTGTTCAACTTTATAAGTTCCTGTTTATTTGACCTGATTTTAACTTCACTTTTGCGGAAAAATCTTGTTAACAACTCATGTTAGGGTTAAATGCAAAACGGTACATTTCACTAAGGCTATAACAATTTAATGGCTTACTATATCGTTGCAATTAATAATAGCAGTAATTATTTAGCCATAATTTTGCAAGAAAAACTGATGGGCTAGGATTTTAGACTGCTTTTTATCAAGAAGACATTCATTTGATGAAAACATTAACGCTATAGCGAAAAAACAGTGAATATATAGATTCGATATTCGATAAATACGCCACTTAACGTAGCGACTTGTAATCGAATAATATGTTACCTTTATTTTAGCGTTCAGCTCAGCATGTATAGTACCAACGCCAATGGTAGAGTAATTAATAGCCGATTAAATTAGCAGTCGATAGTGTTTATTCTTGCTCAGTTTTACATATTTTTTGAATGAGTATTGAGACCGACAACGCAATTAATAAGCCCATAAAAAAATAGATGGCGATTAAGTACTTCCCTAAATCAGATGCTTGTATTTCACCATTAACTAATACACATTCACCTTTGCTGTAATTGAAGCTACCACCATTATCTAAGCATTGATCAACCAAAAAGAAATCATTAACTAACCAAATAGCAACAAAACTAATGATGACACCGATAAACTGTGGGATAGAATTTTTTTTCATAAGTTCCTAAAGACATAACAGAAGGTCAAGTAACACGTCATTGTTGATAATAGTGTAATACAAAATGAGGCTCGAACGATAATTATCCCTGCTTCTTTATAGACTTATTTAATTTATCTTGCTTTAGGTATTGAATAAGTTCCAACAACATGTGCTAAAGGGTTTACATCACCTTCGGAGTATAAAGATACCTCTCCAACAATGAGTGACTTCCCTATTTTTAGTAAGGTACATTTACCAATAATATCTTTGCTTGAAGAGGGTTTTCTCAGAAAGTTAATGGTTAGGCTGGTGGTCACAGCAAGAGAAACGATGCCTATTTCACCAAGAATAGCCACATATAGAGCACAATCGGCAACGGTCATTAACACGGGGCCAGATACAGTTCCACCTGGCCTTAATTCATCAAAACCTACGGTATGCCTTATTGTTGCTGATTGTTCTCCAACAGCTTCAACAATGCACTTGGCCTGTGGAAACTCTGTTCTCATAAAGTCTGTTACTTCTTGCTTAGTCGCCAAGATAGTTCTCCAAAAAACACTAAATTAAAGGCAAAAAATACTGACTGTAAGATGTCTAAAAGACACTACTTCGGAAATGCTGCAAGCTGTTTTGCCCTTATTTTGTAAATTATTATGGTAGTAAAAATTAACAATTATCTTTAAACGATTCGATGAAGCGCACAAATTTTGTTATCTGAGGGATCACGTAAATAAGCGAGATAAATCTTACCTATCGTTCCATCTCTTACACCCGGAAGGTCTTCACACGCACGACCACCATTAGCAACACCCGCTGCGTGCCATGCATCAGCAATAGCGGTACTATCAGCTGCGAAACCAATAGTAGAGCCATTACCATGACTAGCAGGCTTACCATCTATCGGCTTACTTAGTGCAAAAACTCCGTTTTTGGTAAAATAAAAACAACGACCTTTGGCGTCAATTACACCAGGCTCGTGGCCCATGGCACCAAGAATGGCATCATAAAAAACCTTTGATTGTGCGACATCATTTGCGCCAATCATTATATGACTAAACATTTTTTTCTCCCTATTAATATTAATCAGGCCATTAAAGGCCAATGAACTTCTCGGCTATAATATTCATTTTTTAGTTAGCCAATTTAATAAGACAATTAAGTACTACCTTATCTTTTACTGACTTATATAAAAAGCCTTTAGTGACGTATTATCGACACAAAAGGCTTTGTTATTATTACCTATAGCCATCTTTCTTATTGGCCATATTAGCGATACAAAAAACTAATAATATTTTATGTACTTACTAACGCCGCTGACTTAATAGGTAAATCTCGTACTCTAACTCCTGTTATCTGAAAAATAGCATTGGCGATAGCGGGCGCTATTGAAACAACACCAGGCTCACCTAAGCCAACAGGAAACTCTTCGCTTTCAACAAATTCGATATCAAGCTCAGGCACATCATTCATTCTTAATGGAGTGTAGGTATTTAAGTTAAGATTACTTACTTGACCATTTTCTATCGGGCTTTGTTCGTGTAATGCTAAGCTTGTTCCCCATAGCATTGACCCTTGTACTTGAGCTAAAGCGCCATCAGGATGAATAATAACGCCGGCATCAGCAATCATAGTCAATTTCTTAACCGTGATTTTGCCAGAGCTAGGTTCGACATGTACTTGAGCGGCACAAGCCATCCAAGCCGGCATGGAACGTTCTTGTCCCGCACTTATCGCAACACCAATCGCTTCGTTTTTTCCTAACTTAACATTGGCGGTCTTTTCTTTTAGTCTAGTTAATACGTGAGCTAAACGCTTAGCACCACCAACACTTTCTGGTGCTTTACCCGCTTGCTTTCCTAAACCATCAAGCATGGATAAACGAAAATCAATAGGATCCATTTTACTTTGATGCGCTATTTCATCAATAAATGATTCTAATCCCCAAACAATCCAACCCTGCCCTACGGATCTTAACCAACCAGGCAACATTGTTTGTTGTGCTAGGCTATTGTTAGCCACGCGCACACGATGGTTTTCCATGCTGTACCAATGATCTGCACCACTGGTGGAAAACATATCGACACGAATTTTTTTATCTAGACTTTCAGGCATAAACCCTGGCGCCATTGATAAGGTTGGCCAACCCGCAGCAAGTGCGTGTTGCATGCCAGTAAATTTATTTTTTTGATCAAATAACGCTTGAAACGAAACAACCGAAGGCGATCTTGGTTGGTCAAATCTAGAGTCATCTTCTCGGGTAAAGACCATTTTTACCGGTTTGCCAATGGCTTTAGCCGTTAATACAGCTGGAATCGCATAATCGCCAAATAAACGACGACCAAAGCCACCGCCTAAGTATTGCTGATGCATAACAACATTTTCATCTGAAACTTGTAGCGCTTTAGCGATCGCTGGCAAAGTTAACGACTGCCATTGATTACCGGTATAAACGTGCCACATACCATTTTTTTCTTCTACCGTTGCGTTAACTGGCTCTAAAGCAAAATGTAACGCGGTATGCGTGCGGTAAACAGCATTAATAGATTTATCTGCTTTGGCACTCGCCGCTGAAAAGTCGCCGTCATTAATAAACAACCCACCTTCGTTTTCATCAGCAACTAAACGCTCACCTTCTTTAATAATATCTTGCTCGCTAACTTTGGCTGTTTTACCCGCTTGATAGCTTACTTTTAACGCATCGCCGGCTTTAATCGCGCCGTAATAAGTATCAGCCTCGACACTCACCCAGCCCTGAATGTTTTCACTTGGGTCTTGCAAAATATGATAGCCAAGATAACCTTTAACCTTTTTAGCCGCACTATCATCAACATTGGTGACCTTAGTGCCATAACGTGTTGGTGGAACAATAGGTCGAGCATAAACCATCCCTTCCAACTCAACATCAATACCATAAACCGCCGAGCCATTGGTTTTATCGGGAATATCGAGGGCTAAACTAGGCTTGCCGACTAATGTTCTTTTACTGGCTGGTTTTAAGGGTAAGGCATCAATTTCTTTTGGTGTAAAGACACGATTAAAGGTGCCCTGAGTGACAATTTCACCAAAACTTAACGATTGTTCTTGATAAATTACTGCACCATTTTCAACACGACATTGCTCTGCTGGGCAATTCAATATTTTTGCCGCGGCTTCTATTAGCGCAATACGACCGGCTGCCCCAGCCTGAGAAAGTGGCTTAAACGTTTGAAATACTGACCAAGAACCGCCCGTGACCATATAACCCCATTTAGGATCAGTGTCTACATGAGTAATAGAGACTTTAGACCAATCTGCGCCTAACTCATCCGCCACAACACGTGCGAGTGCCGTACCAATATGCTGCCCCATTTCTGCCTTAGCAATATTAATGTTCACATCGCCCTGTGGGTTAATTTCAAACCATACAGTTGGCGAAAATAATTTATTTTTCAGAGTTTCTTGTGGGCTTTGCCCGATATTGGCGGCGCTAGCTAGGGGGGCGAAAGCCATTAATAATGTACTACTGACCGTACCAACTAAAAAACGACGGCGAGATAAGCTGACATTGTTTTTTGCATCTTTAATATTTTGCATTGTCATACGCCTTTATGATTGTTGGGTTGAAGAGCGTGGATCAAACGTTTGTACATCGGCTGACATAACATCTGCAGCACTTTTAATGGCGCTTTGAATACGGATATAGGCCATACAACGACATAAATTGCCGCTCATATGATCAACAATTTCTTGGTCACTTGGCGAAGTATTACTGGCTAGCAAAGTTGCGGCCTGCATAATTTGTCCAGATTGACAGTAGCCGCACTGAGGTACTTGTTCATCGATCCAGGTTTGCTGCAATGGATGATTGTTGTCTAAACCTTCAATCGTGGTGATATTTTTATTTGCGGCGGCTATTAATGGAAAAGAGCAGGTTCTGATCGCCGCACCATCGATATGTACAGTACAAGCACCACACATTCCAATACCACAGCCAAATTTTGTGCCTTTAAAACCAAATTCATCACGGATAACCCATAATAAAGGCGTGTCTTCCTCTGCAGTAGAGGAAACATTTTTCCCATTTAACTTGAATGCAATCATAACTTTCTCTCCAAAACTGAGCTAAAAAATTATCAACTCATCTATTTATTAAGTACACCACTTATTAAAGTAGCTGATTTTTATTTCTGATTATCTCTGTATTAACAGATTGAATTATTTTCAACAGCGCAAACTTCTACCTTAAGATAAACTTTGAACAACTTATTGATAATTATATAATGATGCGTTTATTTATAGTTAACTTATGCCTAAAAAATCAAAAGTTTGAGCAATAATATTTATTACTACCTTCATAGGTTAGCACCTTAGGTTTATTTTTCCTCATTAAGGGAAAATATTAAACTAAGCTAAGCGTTCGCCATCAGAATTAGCGCTGTTTTCGACGGGACCGCTATCACCAAAAAGGTAAAATAGTACAAAATTACTATTATTGTAGTCACTTAGTTTAAGAATGTCGCATACGATCGAACCCTATAACTGTACTATTGGGCTATTTCGGTACTATTGAGCTTTCGTGCGATGCTGTACAGTGATGTGGATCAATCCCACTTAACCCTTGGGATTATCGGTTGTATGAATGAGGCGGTTAAACGATTATCAATGGCGATGTGCATTAATGTTAAGCTAAGACGCTAACTTTTCAATAATAGTCAGCTGAGTGCTGATTAAAAACATGCATTAAGTGAAGGGTGGCTTCTTTGCTGCTAACTGAACAAAATAGTATCGACCTAAGATCACCGTTAAAATGCCACCAAGCACTAAAGCGGATGACTCAACCAAACGTAATGTAATCAGTTCATTGGCAAACACTATTCCGCCTGCAGCAGCAATAACAGGTACAAACAACTGCACAACAGCGGCTTGTGTAACAGAGAGTCCCCGCAGCGCTATATACCAAACAAAATAGCCTATGCCTGAAGCTATACCACCAGACAATACCGCAAGTAATATCCCCATTGGTGTTATATGAGCATCATTAAGTCCAAAAATTATCAGTATTAAAATAAAAGGAGATGTTCTCATAAAATTATAGGCGGTATCACTAAGTGGATTTTTAGATGTTCTGCCAGCAAGGGTATAAAGTCCCCAAGCAACACCTGAAACAGCCATAAGTATAAAGCCTTTAAATGATGGTGTTACTAGGCTCGGCACGATTAAATAAACAAAGCCAGAAAATGCAATAATGAGTCCTACCCATTCAGTAAAATGAAGTTTATTACCTGAAATTACACTCGCCATAATCATCGTTATTTGTACTGCGCCAAATAAAATCAGTGCGCCTGTTCCTGTATCTAATGAGATATAGCCAAATGAAAAAGCGATAGCATAAATAAAGAGCATACCTGCCGCCAACCAACTGCCTTTAGATTTAGGTTTTATTTCATTTGATTTACGTGTTAGTTGCAGCACAATAATTAATATAATAATGCCCGAAAGAAGCCGTATAATCGTAAAACTGCTTGCGTCAATGGCATTATCACCTAATGCTAACCTACATAGCACAGAGTTTGCCGCAAACGCTAAAAGGGCAAAAATAGTACTCGCAATAATTTTTATAAAATTGATGTTCAAAAAAAATCCCACTTAAAAACACTAGATTACTGACTTAGGTAATATCTTGGCTGCAATTAGCCAGTAAATCTCCCTTATACCATTGTGCACAAGGGAGCAGCTATTATAAAGTAACCGGATTATGTTTGTTTAGAAATTGAAGCACTTTTTCATGATATATAATTCGGTTGTCAGACTTATAAAAATTATGCCCTTCATTTTCAATTTCAAACCATTCGTACGACTTGTTATGCTTCTTTAATTGCTTAAGTAATACTTCTGCTTGCTCTAAAGGTGTTCTGTCATCCTTGGTGCCATGTACTAATAAAACGGGTGCTTTTAATAAATTAATCTTATGAATCGGTGAATGGGCTTTTTGGATGTTTTCTAGACCGACTCTTTTAATTAATACTTTCGCTACCTCAGGCTCTTCGTGATCAACCAATAATGGCAAGTCATAAACCCCTGACCGAGCAATAGTACACTTAAACAGATCAGGTTCAATAATGCTGCTTTGAATAGCACTATAACCGCCAAAACTTGCGCCCATGATGCAGAGACGGCTTTTATCTATGTATTTTTTGTCGACCAAATAATTGATGCCATCTAAAATGTCATACTGAATTTTATCTCCCCATTGGCCAAAACCTGCGGCTTCAAATTTCCAACCTAAACCTGTTGAACCACGATAGTTAACCTGAACAACTGCATAGCCTCTCGAAGCTAATAATTGAACTTCTGGATTAAATCCCCAATAATCTCGAGCATGTGGGCCACCGTGAACTAAAACAACAGCAGGTACTGCGGCAGTAGTCGTTTTTGTTGGTAAGGTTATATATCCTTGGATGGGGGTGTTATCTCTCGCGTTAAATTTAAACGAGTATTGCGGATGTAATTTTTTAGTATCAATACCCTTCTTGCTATGTGCAACGTAACTCAACTTATTTGTTTCACGGTCAAATAAATACCATAAGGTCGGTTGAATGTCGCTCGAAAGAGAGATTAAGGCTTTGGTCTCAAATGTCTTATCCCAGCTAACGTTAATGTGATAACCGGCAAATTGTCCTAAGAAGTCCGAAAGTTTTTCAGCCATAGGATGCTTTTTATCTAAAATTTTATATTGCGGGTACTCGTCAAAGTAAGAGACGGCAAAAGGTCTACCTTGATTATCTAAGTAAAGCCATTTGGTATCATAACCATCCACGGTATATAACGTCGATAATTGCTCAGTTTTTGGATTAAATAAACAAATAGAAATAGTATCGTTACCACAATAATCACTTACCACTAGTTGCTTTTGATCTTTATAAGTACTGATAATAGATAAGCTAGCGCTTGCATTTTTAGGTTTATAGTACAACCAAGACTCATCATCAAAATCATAACGCGCGATAGTAATATCATCATCTTCCGTGTTGCTGCTAAGCCATAACTCTTGGCTTTCATCGAAGTAATCTAGCTGAGTCGTTTGATGGTTTGCCTTGCTGTCTTCAATTTTTGCTAACGTTTCTATTTGACCCTCATATATATTTAACTTAAAAACCCACATACCTTTATCATTATATTGTGACGTTGAAATAATGATATGTTCGGGGTCATCCTTTAACATGCTGATTATTTCAGGATGCGCCAAATGTTTTTCGTAATCGTGGTCTTTAGTGCCTTTTTTTATTTTTCCTCGACGAACAAGTGAACGGACACCAAAAATAAAGTCACCTTCATCTTCATCTATATTGATGCTATAAATTTCACCATAGTAGCCCTTCCTCTCTTGATTTCTTTTTTTACTGGCAAGAAAAACCAGTAATCTTTCATTATTTGCCCATCGGTATTGACCGACACTGTCTTTATTGGCAAAGGAAATTTGATTAATCGCTTTCATCGTATCAACAGCAACGATGATAAGAACAGGCGTCCCTTTTTGATCTTGGATCAAAGCAAGATGTTTACCATCAGGAGATAAACTAACATCACGGTAATCGTCTTCCTCAAAGAGTGTATTAATATCGAGGTTTTTTACCGCTAGTTTGTTTTCTATATTGTTATTTTCCAACGCGATAGCCATGGAACAGTAACTGAAAAACATGAAAACTAAGGTCAGTATTTTTTTTGTTTGGGGATACACAGAACATCCTTTTATTATTATATTTCTGTTTATTATATCCTTGCGTTTTAATAAAGGGCAATATTTATTCGACAGTTTTACCATAGCCTTTATAGCTAACTTATTATAATAAAATGAGTTTTTATTAAGCATCCCTAACGCTTGCTTGGATAAAACGGTGAGGTAATAAATAGCAGAAAATTTTCTGGCTTTACCGACAAGCCAAGTAACAGTAACTCAAACGGTTAAAGCACAAAATTATTGCATGAACATGCCTCAATAAATGGCTTTTATTTAATTTTTCACCTACACTTTTGATGAACCAACTCAAATAATAATACGACTACTTTGTATTATTATTACTCTTCCATATTCCATTTAGTTGTTGGCGGTTGTCATGGATGAACAATCATATAAAGGAAGCCAACATGACTAAAAATCTAAAAGTAATATTATTTTATTTTGTACTATTAACCTTGTTCTTAATGTTAGGTTGGGTGTCAGTACCGGTAAGTGCAGAAGAAAAATCAGTAAAAAACATTGCTAATGTGTGGTTATTTGTACCAAAACCAGGACAAATAGCTAATTTTGAACAAGCGTTTATAGACCACATTGCCTATCGAAAATTAATGAAAGACCCACGAAGCTGGTCTGTTTATCAAGCTGATATGGGGGCAAATATGGATGCTTACATCGTTCGGTCTTGTTGCAATACTTGGTCAGAGCTTGATGATTACCGTCAGTGGAACATTCAAGCGAAAGCCTCTGAAAACTGGCGTAAAAATGTCAGCAAATATATTTCTCATTATGAACACCACCGCGCTGAAAATGATCTAAACAACAGTCATTGGCCAGCAGATGTTACTTATAAATATATCGGTGTTAATACCTATCAGCTGAAGTTAGGACACAGCGAAGCTTTAGAAAAAGATAAGAAAATAATCAGTGATGCGGCTAAAAAAGAAAATTGGCCATATAATTGGTTATGGTATGACAGAGTCAATGGCACACTTGAAATGAGTCTGGCTATTCCTTACATGACTTATGGAGCTATGGCGCCACCAGATATTAAGTTTAGTAAATTACTAGCTAAACATTTAGATAGCCCAAAAAAAGCTAAAAAAGTACTGCAAAGATGGTCATCACACTTTGATGAAATTTCTTATAACATTTACATATTACGTGAAGATTTATCGATGTAAGGTATTTGATGACTAGGCGCCGAATGAAAGTGCGTATAGAGCGAATAAAAAAGCGTCTTTGGTAACAACTAAAGACGCTTTTATTTTATAAAGACTATTTATTTCACTATATTAAAGCTCACTGTATTAGAGCTTAATAACGGCCATCTTATCCTGAGACATATCATGCATAGTGTAAGCTATGCCTCCGGTATTATATCCTGAACTTTTTCGCCCAGCGAAAGGCATCCAATCAACCCTAAATGCAGTATGGTCGTTGACCATTACAGCTGTAGCGTCTAATTCCTGTATCGCCTTCATCGCAACATCAAGATTTTTGGTAAACACCGATGCCTGAAAAGCATAGTCTAGTGAATTAGCCTGATCAATAGCCTGGTCAATGTCATCATAGCCATAAACACAAATGACTGGACCAAAAACTTCCATGTTAGAAACTTTTGCATCGACTGGCGGTTCAAGCAGTACTGTTGGCGCATAAGTAGTATCACCCAAGCGTTTACCGCCGGTAACAAGTGTTGCGCCACCAGCCACGGCTTCATTAACCCACTCTTCAACACGATCGACTTCTTTGGGACGAATTAATGGCCCACATTCGGTTGTTTCATCAATAGCGTTACCGACAACGAGCTTTTCAGCGCCATCAGCTAGCATTTTTGCAATGGCTTGAGCTTTATTTCGAGGCGCAAAAATACGTTGTACAGAAACACATACTTGCCCTGAATGATAAAAACCACCTTTAAGCAAGCTCGGGATCATTGCTGCAATATCGGCACTTTCTTCGATAATAACCGGGGCAACGCCACCATGCTCTAATGCACAGCGTGTTCCTGGCGCTAATTTAGAACGTAACATCCAACCAATTTTGGCTGATCCAATAAAACTAAAAAAGGCGACGCGAGGGTCGGTGATCATTCTTTCAGACGTTGATGTCTCGCACGTAATAAAGCGACACCACTGAGGTGGTAATCCCGCTTCGTGCATAATATCAACGAATGCCTGACAAGATAATGGTGTATCTCGAGCCGGTTTAACTAACACCGGACAACCTGCAGCTATCGCAGGAGCCACTTGATGAACAATTAAATTTAATGGGTGATTAAAGGCTGAAACAGCAACCACAACTCCGATAGGCTCTTTGCTGGTGAAAGCAATTCGCCCCGCTCCAGCTTCAGTTAAATCCATCGGTATTTGCTTACCTGTTAATGCCGATATTTCTTTTGCGCAAAGCTCTACACCATCGATAGCTCGAGTAACTTCTACACGAGCATCGACCAGCGGCTTTCCGCCTTCACTTGCGATGAGTAACGCTAATTCATCAGCTCGTTGTGAGATTAGCACCGCCGCTTTTTTAAGAATACTTATCCGCTTAAAGGCAGGTAGCCATTGCTTACGATCTTTGAAGAGTTGCTGGGCAGTCTCTAAATATTCATCAATTTTATCCCACGTTACCGTTGGAACTGATCCTACATAAGTTTGGTCATAAGGGTTAACCACATCGAGTGTTTCAGCGGTACTATTTTTGTCTAAGTCGGCCATAATCTGCTCTTTATTAAGTTAAAAAATGCTTGCTGACAAGCGATATTATAATAAAAGGTTTATATTAAACAAACCTTTGCTGCCAATTCATCAATCAATACCCTTTGATTCTCAGAGTAATCAACGGGAAGTTCAACTAGATGAACACCTCCCGCTGAGAATGCTTTTTCATAGGTAGCAATGATATCTTCAGCAGAGGTAACTCTGTGCCCGGTTGCCCCGTAACTTTCTGCGTATTTAACAAAATCAGGGTTATTAAATTCCAAGCCCCAATCTGCAAAGCCAGAGCTGGCTTGCTTCCAACGGATCATTCCATAAGAGTTATCATTTAACACGGTGATCACTAGGTTCAAGCCTAAACGAATTGCTGTTTCTAATTCTTGTGAATTCATCATAAAACCGCCATCCCCGCATATTGCCATCACACGTCGGTCAGGGTTTAACATTGCTGCCATCATACCTGATGGCAAACCAGCGCCCATTGTAGCGAGGGCATTATCGAGTAATACCGTATTAGGTTGATATGCTTTATAATTACGGGCAAACCAAAGTTTGTACATACCGTTATCTAAGGCGATGATATCTTTTTCACCCATGACTTTTCGAATGTCTGCAACAAAGCGCTGAGGAATAATAGGAAAGCGATTATCGTCAGCTCCTTCTTCAAGATGCTCATCTATGGCGAGTTTTACCTTATC
The DNA here is from genome assembly GCF_014077275.1 of Colwellia sp. BRX8-7. Classification (NCBI taxonomy): domain Bacteria; kingdom Pseudomonadati; phylum Pseudomonadota; class Gammaproteobacteria; order Alteromonadales; family Colwelliaceae; genus Colwellia; species Colwellia sp. BRX8-7. Next base: position 170,089 of record NZ_JACGVP010000008.1, read on the forward strand.
AAAATAACTTCTATCAAACTTTACTTCTCCTGCTAACTTATCTTTTAAAGCAGTCACAGACGCCGCGAGATCACCAATAATTTCTGATTGAGGAAAATATACTTGATCAACTTTCGCAGATTTATAGTTAACATGAATAACTTTTTTACCCCCTTGCTCCATAAAAAACGGCGGTTTTTCAATAACATCATGTCCAATATTAATAATTAAATCTGCACGTTCAATCGCACAATGTAAATAATCACCCGATGATAACGCTGCAGTGCCTAAAAAGAGACTTGAGCGTTCATCAACAACGCCTTTTCCCATTTGAGTGTCAAAAAAGGGAATACGTGTTGTGTGAACAAGGTCACACATTGCCTCTCGAACATTTTGACGATTCGCGCCCGCTCCAATAAGTATTAACGGCATTTTAGCGGCCTTTATTAACGTAACCGCTTCCTCGAGTGCCACCTCATTAGGACCTGCATAATGACGTTTATGGGGTGTCATAATCCCTGCCGTACAATCTTCAGCAGCAATGTCTTCAGGCAACTCTAATAATACAGCACCGGGGCGCTCTTCTTCACTGAGACGGAAAGCTTCACGCACTAATGACGGAATCGTATTGCCATGGACAATTTGTTTAGACATTTTGCAAATGGGGTCAAACAAGCCAACTACATCAATAATTTGGAACTGGCCCTGCTTAGATTTCTTAATTGGTTTTTGTCCGGTGATCATAATTAAGGGCATGCCACCTAAGTGAGCATAGGCCGCAGGTGTAGCTAAATTTGTTGCTCCTGGGCCTAATGTTGCCAAACAAACGCCCGCTTTATTAGTCAAGCGTCCATAAGTTGCCGCCATAAATCCTGCGCCTTGTTCATGGCGAGTTAACACTAATTTTATCGACGACTTGCGAAGGGACTCGAGCATATCGAGGTTTTCTTCGCCGGGAACAGCAAAGATATGATCGACCCCTTCGGCTTCTAATGCTTGCACAAATAAATCGGATGCTTTTATTTTGTCATTTTCGTTCATAGTTTTCCCTCATTAGTTTGTACACAATGCTTTATAAAACTTTACCCAACTACCCTACCATCAAAGAGACTTAAAAGTACGTGCGCTATTTTAAAACGCCATAACCTCGATGAATATTAGGGTGATTGCTAATCTATTTTTATCGCCACTATTTTATCGATGACGACCGCCATAAATAAAACAGCGTTGGTAAAACCAGTAATGTTAAAATAACCGCGCTCAACATACCGCCAACCATAGGTGCGGCAATACGACTCATCACTTCAGAGCCCGTGCCTGTGCCATATAAAATAGGGAGTAAACCAACAATAATAGCAGCAGCAGTCATCATAACAGGACGAACACGCATCCCAGCGCCATGTAAAACAGCCTGTAGTACATCTTCTTTTTTAGTGATGATACCTTCTAAGCGGTGTTCACTTAGCATAGATTGGTAAGCCTGATTGAGGTACACCAACATAATAACCCCAATCTCTACAGCAACACCGGCTAACGCAATAAAACCAACGCCAACAGCAACTGAGAAGTTAAAGCCTTCTAAGTACATTAACCAAATGCTTCCTACCATCGCAAAGGGTAAAGTTCCCATAATCATCGCCACTTCAATAACGTTCCTAAAATTCAGATAGAGTAAAATAATAATAATAAATAAAGTTAATGGCACCACATAAGTCAGCTTAGCTTTAGCACGTTGCATATATTCATATTGTCCAGCCCAAGTAATAGAGTAGCCAGCAGGCAAGATTAATTTATCAGCAATCACTTGTTGCGCCGCTTCAACGTAGGTTCCGACATCAACGCCATCAATATCAACAAAAGCCCAGCCATTGAGTCGGGCATTTTCAGATTTAATGCCCGGAGGTCCATTTTCTACGATGATATTGGCAACATCACCTAACGAAATACGTTGTCCGTTTGGCGTCACTATGGGCAGTGAAGATAATTGTTCAGGCGAATCACGATAATCTTGTGGATAGCGTAAATTAACGGGATATCGCTCTAAACCTTCTACCGTTTTAGTAACATTCATTCCACCAATAGCCGTTGCCACCACTTGTTGAATTTCTGCGATATTTAGGCCATAACGAGCAGCTTTTTCTCGCTGGATATCTATTTTAATATAACGGCCACCGGCAACTCGCTCTGAATAAACGGACGCTGTGCCGGGAACATCGGCTAAAATGACTTCTATTTGCTGACCTATTTCTTGAATAACGTCCAGTTGTGGCCCCGCTATTTTTATGCCTACCGGTGTCTTAATACCGGTTGCCAACATATCAATACGCGTTTTAATAGGCATAACCCAAGCGTTGGTTACTCCGGGTAGTTTGACTAACGCATCAAGTTCTTTCTTTAAGCTCTCTGTGGTTACGCCCTCTCGCCATTGGTCATGAGGTTTTAACTGAATAAAAGTCTCTATCATAGTCAGTGGCGCAGGATCTGTTGCGGTTTCAGCTCGACCAACTTTACCAAACACGGTTTGTACTTCGGGGACGGTTTTAATCAATTTGTCGGTTTGTTGAAGAAGTTGACGAGCTTGACCAATAGAAATCCCTGGATAGGTTGTCGGCATATACATCAAGTCACCTTCATCAAGTGGTGGAATAAATTCGCTACCAATTTTATCCAATGGATATATGCCAATAGCCAACACAGCTAATGCCGCAACTAAAGTGATTTTTGGAAAATGTAAAACCTTCTTCAAGGCTGGCATATAAATAAAGGTCAGAAATCTATTAACCGGATTTTTATGCTCTGCTAACACTTTACCGCGAATAAAATAGCCCATAAGTACCGGAACTAAGGTAATAGCTAACGCCGCAGAAGCCGCCATAGCATAGGTTTTAGTAAAAGCGAGTGGAGCAAACATTCGTCCTTCTTGTGCTTCTAAAGTAAATACCGGCACAAAACTGACAGTAATAATTAATAAGCTAAAAAATAATGCCGGCCCGACTTCACTGGCTGATTCTGTGACAATTTGCCAGCGATTTTCTTTTGTTAAGGGCGTTTTTTCCATATGCTTATGCATATTCTCTATCATGACAATGGCGCCATCAATCATCGCACCAATAGCAATAGCAATGCCGCCCAACGACATAATATTCGCGTTAAGCCCTTGCAAGTGCATAATGATAAAAGCGGTTAATATACCTACCGGTAAACTAATAATTGCCACTAAAGAAGAGCGAACATGAAACAAGAAGATAATACACACTAATGCGACTACGCCAAATTCTTCGAGCAACTTGTAGGCTAAATTATCTACTGCACGTTCAATTAAGGCAGAGCGGTCATATACAGGTACTATCTCAACGCCTTCGGGCAAACCTTTTTTGAGTTTTTCCAGTTTATCTTTAACACGATTAATGACTTGCTGTGCGTTTTCGCCAAAACGCATCACCACAATACCACCAACAACTTCACCTTCGCCGTTCAACTCAGCAACACCACGACGCATTTGCGGACCTGTGCCTATATCGGCAACATCTTTTAATAACAGCGGTGTTCCCTTCTCGTTAACCCCTAGCGGAATGTTTTCTAAATCACTGACACTTTTAATATAACCTGTCGTCCTGATCATATACTCGGCTTCTGCCATCTCAACAACTGATGCGCCTATTTCCTGATTACCTTGTTTAATGGCCTGTTGTATATGAGAGAGAGGTATACCAAAAGCACGCAGTTTTTCTGGGTTAATTTGTACTTGATATTGTTTAACCATGCCACCAATAGCAGAAACTTCCGAAACGCCAGGCACGGTTTGTAACTCAAATTTTAAGAACCAATCTTGTAAACTCCGTAATTGGCTTAAATCATGTTGACCAGTTTTATCGGTTAGGGCATACAAATATACCCAGCCCACGCCTGTAGCATCGGGACCCAATTGAGGGCGAGCATCACTGGGTAAGTTTGGGGCAACTTGACTTAAATACTCAAGAACTCTTGAACGTGCCCAGTAAAGATCGGTATCTTCATCAAAAATAACGTAAACATAAGAGTCACCAAAAAATGAATAGCCTCTTACCGTAACTGCGCCGGGCACGGACAACATCGCTGTAGTAATGGGATAAGTAACTTGGTCTTCAACAACTTGTGGCGCTTGACCCGGATAACTTGTTTTTATGATGACTTGCACATCAGATAAATCTGGTAGTGCATCAATAGGCGTTTTGCTGACAGAATATAAACCAGCAGCCACCAGTAATAATGTAGCAAGTAAGACAAAAAATCGATTACCAACAGACCATCGAATAATAGCAGTGATCATCATTATTTCCTTTCGTCGTTAGTCATGTTATTTGTATCGACACCAGGTGCCGACATTGCCATAGCACTAACAATAATAAAATTACCCGCGCGAATTTCAAAGGTAAACATCACATAGGCATTGATTGAAAATAAGGTCATATCAACCTTTTCATTGACAATAAAATCGACTCTATCGGCTTCTCGATCCCATTTCACAATGGCTTCTCGGTCGATAGTCACCATTCGATGATTTACCATGGTCGAAATAACGGTACCATTGACTGTTGCAGAGGAAACACTCTCTTTGATAACGTTATCATTGCTATCACTCATCGTCATCGCTATTGAGTCATTTGAGTCAGACGTTGTTTGTTCCAGCTGATAATGCATACGTTTAAAGTCAGAAGATTTACTCGATTCAGAATCCAATAAGAATTGTGCCGAGCTCACCACTTTATCGCTATCAGTAAGGCCGGTTAGTATTTCAACACTGTCACTGCCATAACGCCCAACAGAAACCTCAACTGACTTAAAACTGCCTTCTCCTAATGCCAAAACAACTCTGTCTTGATTACCCGTGCGAATTAACGCTTCTTTAGGAATAATGAGTGTTCGTTTATCACTTGTTGTATCTATGGTAATTTCTGCAAACATATTAGGCTTAAAGTCACCCGCTTCATTATTAAAACGTAAACGAACTTTCACAGTACGTGTTTTAGCATCAAGTATTGGATAAATATAGTCCACTTGTCCCTGCCATTTTTGACCCGGTAAATAATCAAGTGTCATGGTAACGGGTAACCCGGTTTTAACTAGACTTGCTTGACTTTCAAACACCTCAGCCTCAACCCAAACTTCCGATAAATTAGCTACCGACATTAATGTTGTACCTGGCTTTACAAAAAAACCTTCACGGATATTTAGACTTTCAACAACACCGGTTTGTGGTGAATAAAAAGTTATTTTTTGTTGTACTTTTCGCGTTTTCTTTAGTTCTTTAATCGCTAGTTTAGGTAACTGTAGTGCTGATAATCTATTTTCTGCCGCATTAATTAATCGATTATTTTTTCTCTCTAATGCCAGCAGTAGCTCTTCTTGGGCATTAACTAACTCAGGAGAATAAATATCATATAATGGCTGATTTTTTTTAACTGGATCTCCAACCGCTTTAACATAGAGCTTCTCAATCCACCCTTGTACACGAGGGTGAATATGAACAAGCTTATCTTCGTTATACGTAACATAACCAACAGTATTAATTTGGCTATTGAGCTTTTTATATTGAACATTTACCGTACGTACGCCTAAATTATTAACTACATCAGGTGAAATACGAATGGTGCCGGGACCTTCATCAGGTCCTTTGCCACCGTCATCGTAAACGGGTACTAAATCCATGCCCATCGGTGATTTACCCGGTTTATCTTTGATATAATTGGCATCCATTGGTGCGACCCAATAAAGTGGCACTTTCTCTTTAGACGTAACATCCGAAACTGAGTTACTGCCCGAAGTGATAAGTTTAGTGAGAGCAACAGTCAGCATCCCACCAATAATAATACCAAGAACTAATGGTTTAGTGTATTTGGTTGAGGTAGATGTGCTCATTGTTTTTCTCCCGAAATAATCGTATTTCGTCTACTTTTGTCTAAAGCCAGTTTGCTATTTTTGTTTTGTATAGCGACCGAATTGGCACCGCCAATAAAAAGATAATTAAGCTCAAGCCTTATCTTCTGCTCTTCTACATTAAGTGTTAGCTCGTCGATTTCAGCGTTTAGCACGGCAATACGTGAGCGAACAACTTCTGAAAAGTCGCCATCATCATTGGTATAAGCAGTCAAAGAGGCTTCTGCTTGGTCATGTATTTGTGGTAATAATTTATTTTTATATAAATTTTGTCTGTCGTTTAAGCGCAATAGTCTTCCTTTGGCGCTCGAGTAAGCACCTAGCAGTTGTCTTAGTAATAGTAACTTTTCGGTTTTCACCGCTTCTGCTTGAGATATCGCCGATTGAACTTCTTTGTCTTGTCGGTTTTCAGTAAAAAGGGGGATGTCAAAAGTTACGCCTATAGAGAATAAATCGGCGCGACTTCCTCCCATAGCATCATCGCCACGATAGCCATAACTTGCATTTACACCCCATTCAGTTTTATATTTTTGCTGCGCCAAATTTATCCCTGTTTTGGTCGCAGTCACCTTCTTATCGACAGCAATAACCGCCGGGTGATTTGAAAAATATGGCAGCAACTCTCCTGGTGTAAGCCAATTTTCTTTCAAAACTAAGTGACTATTCATTAACTCTATTTGCGGTAATTGATGACTGACTACAATATCATGTGAAGAAAAGTCAGTTAGTAATGACGTTTCATCTATTGTACTACCCGTCTTATAAAATGTGTTTAGCCAGGGTAAAAGCATGCCTTCATAGTGATTTTTCTGCTGTGCTAATTTATCTAACCTGTCTTCTAAATAGGTTAATTCTAATTGCGCACGAACAATATCTTGTTGACGAGTTTTACCTAAAGCCGATGAATAGCTTGCAGTTGCTACATCGGCTAACTGTTCAAATAACGATCTGTTTTTTTCAATTAAGACAATACTTTGCTGAACTCGATAGGTGTCCAACCATAAACTTCCTACGGTAACCGCAACCTTTGATTCTCTGTCTTTACGTTGATAGGGAAACGCTTCACTTTCAATTTTTAGTTGTTGGCTTTTAATCGCTAAACTGTTGCCACGTGGAAACATTTGTGAAATAGCTACTTTAATTTGCGTCATACCTTCTTGACCAAAGTCAAAACCGTTAGTCGGTAAATTTGCCAAGCCAATTGACATTTTAGGATCGGGTAAGGTACTAGCAGCTGAGCTCATCGATTCAAGAGCGTTTTGTTGATGAACATTCCCCGTTAACCAAGGATCATTTTTTTGAGCGACCTTAACTGCCTTTATAAAAGACAATGGTGGCGGGCTCTTAACCATTTTAACATCAGAGGCGCTGGCAGAAATGACAATCAAAGCAAGCAGCCCTGCACTGTATTTTAAGTAAAACTTACTATTGATGTTGTGATTATTCATCAGCATATTCCTTAATGGAACACCGTTTGTCAGAACCCATGTTAACGGTCGCGTCACAGTAGCAAGTGCAGGCACTTTATTATATGAGCCAACAGCAAAGTCTGCCATTAATTTTGGTGTGAATTTTTTTGAAAACATAACCCCTCCAAGAGGGATATCAATTAATATTTTTGATTAATTAGGTTTTTTATCAGTGATAAGTTGTTATAACAACGCAATATCAAAAGAGCCTAATACAAGAGTAATGATATAAATGGTCCAAAATTTGGAGGCATTTATCCTGTATTTAGCTTAATATTGGTGGGCGGTACAAAGATGCTGGTTGTTGGCTTAAAGCCAAACTAGAAGAAGAAAAGATCTTAGCTGAAAAATTAGCGACAGGTCCGTTACCTGCAACACCTTTGATAAATGCGATAACCATAGAGCAACCGCCAGCAGAGCATTTACATGAAGACGTACAACAATCTTCTTTTGTATTTTCTGACTGCTCAGTTGAGTCACTAGCCATAATGTGGTCGCTGTGATCCATCATAGACATATCTTGTGGCTGCGCATTCATTACCTTCATACCTATCATTTGATAAGCCATACTAGTAGACGCCATTGCCTGACCAACAAAGGCCAAACATACGAACAATACTATTAATGTTTTAGGGAAAAGAAATCTCAAAGTAGCCAACAAAATATTATGATGATGATAAATGATTACATAGCTGTTTTTTTTATTCAATAAAAAATATTAATCACTACTTTTCATCGGTGTTGATTACGGTGATTATTTTAAGTAACTTTTAAGAATAGAAATAACATCTTCTACTTCTGCTAATCGTTGCTCTTTTGTCATATCCTCCGCACCTAAATGCTCTCGTAAATGAGCTTCTAGCACTTCTTTCATCAAACCATTAACCGCACCTTTTATTGCAGCAACCTGTTGCAAAACAGCCATGCAATCGGGCTCTCCTTCTAAAGCAGTCTCTAGAGCAATTGATTGGCCTTTTATTCGTCTAACACGACTAAGCAGCTTTTTATTTCCGGCGGCAGTATGTGACATAAATTTCCTTTACTTGAATTGTAGTATACTAGGGTATAGTATATTTCAAAAAATATATTGATGCTATGACTAACTGCATTAAGCAACCGATGGAGATATTTAATGAAAAAAGATAGTGGTATTCAGTGGGAACACTCGCACGATTTTGGTATTGACAGTAAGCTTCATGAAAATAAAGTAAAAATTGTTTTTTGGCTAACAACCATCATTATGGTACTTGAGATTGCTGCTGGTACATGGTCTGGTTCTATGGCTCTGCTTGCTGATGGTTGGCATATGGGCACTCATTCTGCCGCTTTTCTTATTGCTATTTTTGCTTACTCTTATGCTAAAAAGCATGCCAGTAATAAAGACTTTAGTTTTGGAACAGGCAAAGTAAACTCTTTAGGTGGTTTTGCCAGTGCAATTGCATTAGCGATTGTCGCATTGATGATGATAATTGAATCTGCTCAGCGATTGTCAGCCCCGCTATCAATTCATTTTAACGAAGCAATCGTTGTTGCGATTATAGGGTTAGTGGTGAATGTTGCCTCTGTTTTCATCTTACATGATGATCACCATCACCATGACCACAACCACGAGCACCAGCACCAGCACGACCATACGATGAAAGCCGCCTACTTTCATGTACTGGCGGACACCCTCACCTCTTTATTAGCGATTGTTGCCTTATTGGTGGGTAAATATATTGGTTTATTATGGATGGATCCACTCATGGGGATTGTCGGTGCCATCGTTATCTTGCGTTGGTCTTATGGATTAATTAAAGAATCAAGTGAAGTACTTCTTGATAAATCGATAAAGAAATCAACCATGGATGAAATATCAGCGGTATTAAGTGAAAAAAATAGCGTGATCAACGATATTCATGTTTGGAAAATAGCAAGCGCACACCAAGCAGCAATTCTTAAAGTAACCTCTGCCGAGCCTTTAGATTCAAACGAATATGAACGTATTTTAAAAGGATTTTTACCACAGTTATCACACATATCTATTGAAATACGCCATGATCAAAGTGAATGCATGACCTAACTTGAAGCGATAAACATCGGTAATTTTATGACTTAATGATGTAATAGCGGTTAAAGTTGAAATTTACTTTTACGATGTTTCTCATCCTTAAAATTAAAATGCAGCCACATTAGCAGCCCCAAAAGGGTTGCTAATGTGAGATAAGCTTTATAACCATTGCCCATAGCATTGACAGCATATGGTTAATCTCTAGCTATTAATTGATTATTAAATTTTAGCGCTAACCGCTAATGTTAATTCATTCAACAGTGCTTGTTCGTTAACAACATGAATTAAAGGAACTAGGGTATTGAATGACGTTGGTAAACATTTTACCGTGCAAGTTTGCAGCTCGGCATTGTACAAAATATAATCCCAGTAGAACTGATGAGTCACTGCAATATGCTCGATGCCATCATCATTTTCTGTGTTAGACAACCGCTCTTCTTTTGTTTGGCTCGCTTTACTCAGTAATGCTTTTATTGAAGGTCGTTTTTCAACTTGCTCTTCATTTAAAAGCAGCGTTAGCAAACTAACATTACGTTTAGTGTTTAAGACATTAAACCTTTCGGTTTTTTTAAACCAAACGAGTGCTTTTTCAAGATCTTGCTCCATGTGTAAACCATACATCAGATTATAAGCAAGTTGATACATTGCACCAGGCTCACCATCTCTGGCTGCTCGGATCAGTAACTTATTGGCTAAAGGTATATTTATTTCACGCCCATGACCTCTATAATTCATGATTGCCATCGCTAAGTTTGCCAAAGACGAACCTTCTCTAGCATATGTCTTAAAAAAGTTATATTCCATTTTGCAATCGCGCTCACAATAACTATAGTTTATTGCTGATTCCGCATTGGCATTAAATAAAAAACAACCAATTAAAAATCCCGCTAATAGTTTGATACTTTTCATATTATTCCTTCATATAAAGTAAACAAAGTTTTATAGAACCAGACTTAACTCATGGTTAAAATCTGAATAAATTTAATATAACAATATAACAATATAACAATGGTATTTATAAATTAATTTAATTAACGACTTTTGCGTAGTAGCCATAAATAATTTAAGTGTCTGGTAGAAAATATTTAAAGCAACTATCGAGTTCTATATGGGCCTTAGTTGCCACAATTATTTTGATACCTTTAATTGCTCGCCCGGCGGTAAAAAGGTACTTATTGCACCTAAACAATTAGCGTCTTTAAATTGGCAAGATAAAACGGTAACCTGTAGTCTTAATGTAGAGCAAATAAACTCATTCGCACAGTATCAGAGAGAAAAATTGAATGATGCTAATTACCTAAAACGGTTAAGGCAAAACTAATATTTGAGAAATAACCCTATTCAATAGACTCTTTTCGACCTTTCTCTATGATTAATGTGCGTGATACTTAAAAGGCTAACTAAATGCAAAAAAAAGACGATAAAACAACAGTTAATAAAAAGCATATAACTGCCTGTTTATACGGTAATGAAACAGCTAAATCATTAGCCAACTTCACCATTAGCGATTTAAAAATGCCACGCGCTTTCCTTTGGGCATTAGGCACAATCAAGAGCGCGTCTGCACAAGCGAACCAAGAACTGGGTCTACTTGATGCTGATAAATCTGCAGCAATTCAATTGGCTGCCAAAGAAGTTGCGGATGGTTTCCACGATAATCAGTTTCCCGTTGATGTCTTCCAGACAGGGTCGGGAACCAGCACGAATATGAACGCAAATGAAGTGATTGCTTCATTAGTTAAGTTAAAAAGTAATCAAACCATAAACGTTCACCCTAATGATCATGTAAATATGGGACAAAGTTCTAACGATGTGATCCCCTCTTGTATCCACTTAAGTGCAGCAAAACTTATCGCTGAACAGTTATTACCCTCGCTAGAACACTTACGTAACACCTTAGACAACAAAGCCGGTCAGCATCATGACACCATAAAAACAGGCCGTACTCATTTAATGGATGCAATGCCATTAAGTTTTGCTCAGGAAATAAGTGGTTGGAGTGCTCAAGTGAGTTATGCCTATGACCAGCTACAAAATAACTTACCAAGTTTATACAAGCTTGCCATTGGCGGCACAGCTGTAGGTACTGGAGTTAATACACACCCAGATTTTGCCACTATTGTCACTCGTACCTTAACCGAGAACACCGGTTTAACCTTCATGCCTGCCGATAATTATTTTCGGGCAATTAGTGCACAAGATACAGCGGTATGCATTAGCGGTATTCTTAAAACCACCGCGGTTAGTTTAAGTAAAATCAGCAATGATATTCGCTGGCTAAGCAGTGGACCATTAAATGGATTAAATGAAATTCGATTACCTGAACTACAAAAAGGTAGCAGTATTATGCCAGGGAAAGTCAACCCAGTGATCCCTGAAGCGGTTTTAATGGCTTGCACACAAGTCATCGGCAATGACACAACCATTACGTTGTCAGGACAATCTGGCAACTTCCAACTTAATACCATGCTACCTTTAATCGCTCATACGTTAGTGCAAAGTATTCAACTACTCAGCTCAAGCGCTAACGCACTTGCTGATAAAGTTATCAAAGATATAAGCGTGAATCATGATGAAATTAAGCAAAATTTAGCAAAAAATCCAATTTTAGTAACCGCGTTAACTGAATTGATCGGCTATGAAAAAAGTGCTGAGATTGCTAAAACAGCATACCTAGAAAAAAGAACCGTAATAGATGTTGCTATCGAACTAACCAATATTAGTGAAGCAGAGCTTATGGCACGATTAGATCCTAAAAAGCTAATTGGTGGTGTTAATAAAAGCCAATAACCGGTAGCTTTGCCAATAAAGAAAAACTTCCCCCGTGATCTTTTTAGAGGTGATCACGGAGTTCTAACTCATCGATTAGTCGTTATTTAAGATGAAATACCAAGCTTACTAACTCGTTAATCGTTCATTATTGAAATGGGTTAACTCAATGTTATTTTCAGTAAGAAAACTAAAAATCAAAGACAGTAAACATATTTCAATATCTGCCAATAATTAACCAGATAGTACTGTAGGCTAAATTTAATTGGAAAATATAATTTAATTAATTTTATAAATAATCGAGTTAGCTAATCAAGCTGGCTCAGCAGGCTTACTCAGTAAAGTGAAAGTATACACATAACCATAAATAGCGGTAATGATTATACTAGGTGTAACCGTTAACCATAAATTAGGCGTCTGGTTAATAAAGTTAACACCAATGGCAATGCTAGATTGAATCGCTATAGGTAAGAGTGGTGCTAACAAAGTACCTGGTATAGCGTTATTACTTAAATATTTAGCCGAGCGGTCTAAGGCATTTCTGAAAGTTCTGAAAATGGCGATGTTTTGTTTTGTTTTAGAAAACACTGTACAGATGATAGGCACAACAAATATTAATGAAAGATAACTTTGCCCAAATTTCGACACTGATTTTTCTAATATAAAAGTAAATAAAATAGTAATCGTGCCGCTTAATGTTCCTTGCACAATTGCCGATCTTAACACTAGTGATTGATCTTCACTGACTAAACCATTCGCCCAATATGACCAAGCAAAATAAAAACAAAATGAGATCCCCGCCGAAAGAATCAGTCTTACTCTAGATGACATATAAAGTTGCCTTACCTGCGCTTTAGTTAATTTTCCATACTACCGCTATAATGATGCCCTCGCGATAAATATTTATTTTCAACGACGTTGTTGCTTGATATTTTATTAACATGTGACCTGATAAAATTTAAAAGCTTCACGGCCATCTCGGCTTTTTAGAAAAGCCTTAGAGTCATCGACTAGTGAAAATAAATCGATAATTGCCACCTTAGCTGACAGTATAATCAAACTCTAATCTTTAAATGTTAAAAATTCGCAAATCCATCTCTGTATATTAATGGCTGATTATTCTTACCATATTAGCCAAAATTATCATTGAAATCAGCCTGACGAATTTTTGCACTAATATGTTCATAAAAAGATGATATGATAAGTTAAATTAATTTAACATAGCGAAGATTAGTAATGCGGATAAAATTAACTCAAGACCTAGTATGTGGCAATGACACTTTTTTAACGGGTGAAGAATACGAGGCAGTATTGATATTACCCCGTTCAACTACCGTAGAATTTATAGCTGACTCAGGTAAGAAAGTCAGAGCATTTAACTATGAATATACGACAGTAGCCTCTGCAACTGAAATATAGCAAGGTGAGTGCGATCACAGCCGTTTAACAGATCAATAAACGCTGAGAATCACAAAGTGGGTTAACTTAAGTTATATCAATTGATAGTAACCGCTTTCAAAACACTCAATAAACGTAGTGAACGACCCAGTAGCGTCACTACGTTTTAAAAATATAACAACCTATATCGTTTTAATCATCTGCACCGTTTCAGGTTTAAAACCTAACGTTTGGTAGAAGTCGTTTGCTTTTTTATTATTAGCGAAAACTTCCAGATGCAGTAACCTGCACTCTAAATTTTTAGACCATTTCTCAGCAAACCCAATTAAAATCTTACCAACACCTAAACCCTGTGACTCAGGTGAAACAGCCAACAAAGGTATTGTTCCACACATCTCACCAGATATACTGTCTTTATGGGTTCTAACATGAATAAACCCCAAAGAAACATCACTTTTTTCAGCGATAAAGGTAACGTTGGCTTGTGATGATTCAGCAAGCATTTCAGCAATATAATCAAATTGCATTTTTTGAATAACATCGTCAGAATGCCAAGATAACTGAGCAACGTCAGCTAAAATAGGTGAAAGTTTAAAAATAAACGAATGATCACTTAATTTTGCTTCCCTAATGACTAGTTCGTTATCCATAAACACTCTACATTCACACTTAAATATCAATTAAATATTGGCCGTTTAAAACGGCTAATATCACGTAACAATAGCCTACTATTTTAGCTGTTTTTATTTATTGGGGATTTTACATTATGCCCTAACGCATTAATATCAACGCCTTGTTCAGACAGAATTTTCTCAAATAACGGCAGTAAAGCCCCTAGATTTTCTTCCAGTGTATCGCGTAAAGTGTCAACAACAACTTGAGTGCCACGTTCTATCTCTATGTTAATATTTTCGCCAACAGTCTTAGCCTCAAACACTGTCATCCTTCGAGTCTCAGGAATTAACCAAACTTCAAACCACTGCTCTGTCTTATTCACTTGAGAAATGGTTAAACTAGCTCCGTTTAAGGCAATGTAGCCCTTTGGAAAGACATAGCGCTTCCATTCTTTTGACAAACCTAAACGGATACAATAATTGTCTTCTATGTGAGTAATGTTGACAATAGGGGTTTTAAAGTCCACATGCCCCGACAGAGGATGACCACCAATTTCAGCACCCTCTTTAGCTGCTCGCTCTACATTGACACAAGTATTTTTTCCATATTCGCTGAGGGTCGTTATTAAAAGGCTTTGTAGCATTACATCAAACTTGACCCTAAATTCAGACACTATTTCAGTAACCGTCAAACATACTCCGTCGACAGAAACACTTGCTCCTATTTCTAGATCAGTGCAAAAACCTTTGTTGAAATCAATAACAAAAGTTCTGATACCCTTTTCATCTGTAATATCGATAATTTTAGCTATCGATTGAATTATTCCTGTAAACATAAATATCTCTTCTTTAATTAGCAACACGCTTAATACTCATACATTGTTAAGCAGTGAAAAAAATGAACGTTGTTGTCGGATAAGCTATGCCAATCAGTTTGTTGTTATCACTTAAGGATATCAAATTGTGTTGAGGCATTGAATGGTTAGAAGTTTCGATCTGCATATTTAATTAAAAACATCAAAAACTATACTTTATTTTTCGCTGTGACCAAATAATAAATCAAATAAAATAGGGTCAATACGGTATGAATTTTCAAGATTTTCCCTAGCCATCTCTCGTTCTTCTTTAGCTGCATCAGGTTAACCAAACGATTCATAGTAATCGCCTGCTTTGGCATTATTATGAGCTCTTTTATTTAATGCTGTACTGGAGACACGACCGGTGAGTAAAAAGAAAACGATAAAAATAAAGACGCTGCAATAACACTTATCAGTAAACACAAGTTATATAAGCTAAAATAGTTGGCTAAAATTTGAAAAAATAGCAAAGCCAACCTTATTTAATGACTTCAAGTATGAAGCTATCAGGTGTTATTTATCGTCATTTTCAGAGACAACTTGCTCGTCTTCTGACGGTACCTCCTCCACAGCTGATTTTTTCAAACGTTTTTCTTCCTTTTTTTTCTTTTTAGCTATTTCTTTCTGACGTTTTTCGAAAGAGTAATTTTGCTTAGCCACTCGTATTCTCCTCTGGGTATCTTAAATTTCTAACATGAATAATACGGCATCCCCGGAATAATTGCGCCCTTGATTACCATTATAATAGATAAAATTAAGGGATAATGCTTTTATTTCATCTGTCGTATCAGTCTATTAGGCCTTTTTTATGATACCAACAACAAATATCAATATAACCGCCCCCGCAGTCGCCGTAACAATTGTACCAATGACTCCGCCAGCAGATATACCAAGTAAGCCAAAGACAAAGCCACCAACCACTGCGCCTATAATGCCAACAACGATATTACCGAGTAAGCCAAAGCCAGCCCCTTTCATTAACCTTCCCGCTAACCATCCGGCTAAAGCACCGATAGCTAAAAATATCACCAATTCTGTTAAATCCATAAATTCACCTCTGCTATTAAATCTTTTTCAATGCGCGACAATCTGTCACATTACAATCGTAAAATATAAGTTGGCTATATCTACAGTAAACAACACTAGTCAACTGTTTGTTAATTTAAAACACACCAAGCGTTATAATTAATTTTTCATCTTTTACTTCCAATGATTTCAATACTGCTTTGGCTAATTTGTGTTTTACATTATCATCTTTAAATTTATAAACTGGATAAACGGCCATCACTTTTGAAAGCATGGCCTGCGCAATATCTTGTATTTTTGGAGTGAAATTTTTAGGAACTTTATCAATGGCTAAACTAATAATTGTAGGGTTTTTAAAATAAAACTCACCTTTTTTAGGCTCATAATCTAATGTGCCTTTAATCATTACTTCACCGCTACCCTTAATTCCACCGGGAGCACTAGCGTCAATATTTGCACGAATACCTATTTCATCACTTTCTTTTAGTAAATCTATTATAGGATTTGATAGGGTAACAGTGACAAAATATTTCTTTTTTTCGATTGGCATAAAAGCTGATATTTTTTCTTGTATCTCTTGTTCTGTGATTTCCTGTGTGTAATCTAACGCAACGGCAAACTGACTCAGTAGCGATAAAAAAACAAACATAATGCTTCGAAACATAACTTTTCCTTAAAAAATAACAACACTTTAAACAAAATATCAGCTAGCTAAAAATAAACGACACCGTAATAAATGCCAACTATTATTTTCGTCTAAATCATATATTAAATATTATGCTCTTCTTCGTGTAAAACAAAACTCACCAATTTATGTACAATAGGAGATATAATTAAAATAGTTGGAAAGGCAAAGATAAAAGCGAAACCCCACGCTTTTAACCATATAGGAACAATATTCGTCACCATACCTACGTTAAACACACTAATAACAAAAGACATTACGCAGGACATAAGTAACGCCATAAAAAAAGAAAATACAACTTTGTGATATTTACGTGAAATCATCTTAAATACTCATAGATTGTTCTAAGACTCAGTGTTTTTCTGAGATTAAAAAGAAAATTTTTATGTCTGTTAACTTTGCGCTAAATAACCCTGTTCATTTATTAGCTTCGCCGGTAATTTAATTATTTATAAAATATCTATCAGGGAAAGAACCTAAGGTTGCCATTATTTAAATAGCTTATTGTATTTTTTTACAAGTAGACATATCTTTTGAAAGTTCTGTTATATATAAACCATTTTTACCGTGAAAGCGGTACACCATTATTACCCCCAAATTGATAAAACTTTCTAACGCTTTATTCGCACATAATGTACCTATCAACACTTTCTCAATAATTGGCTCAAAAGCCTTTACATCAAGTTGATCAGCACTGTAATTTATCATAGTGTTATTATAGATAATGAAATTTTTGAATGTTGCTGCGTAATCAAGTCTTGTTTCTTCATCAATTATTTGAGCACCTTTAGCGTTAATTTTAGTAACTGCCTTAGTCAACTCTTGCGATAAAGATCGCTCTAATGGGGTCTGTTCAGCATGACACAACAACGATGTCGTTAAAGCGATAGGTAATATAATTTTTATTAAATCCATAAAGGTAATTTCCTTAAAAATCCCCAGATTAAAGGGATAAATTATTTTATTAAAATATATAGCACAACTCACCGTAACAAATTTAGTCGTTGCACTATAAAGCGCTGGTTTTACCTAAAATATCAACTGCAATTAAAGCAATAAATCTAACGAGTATACTCAAAACTCAGCAGGCCATCATTCATTGCAACTTCCCTAAAACCATTAGAAATCAACACTTTTTTAGACGCTTTATTTTCGGGTGCAGTATGAGCAATAATACTATTGGTTTCTTCGAAGGAGCAGGCATGAGAAATGAGCAGGTTAACAATTTCTGTTGCATAGCCACGACATTGCCAACTAGGTAGCACAGAATAGCCAATCTCAACTATTCCATTACTATCTGGGGGACCAAAATATCCACCTGATCCCACGAGAGTTCTTTCTCCTGAAACGGCAATATTTATAGCATACCAGCCATACCAACCTTCAGCTAATTTACCGCCTTTTTCGAAACAAGAAAGAAAAAACTCCATTGCATCTCGGTCATATTCACCGCTAGGCCAATCGCTTGAAACAGATGCATTTAATTTTTCAGAAAGTAACAAAGGTGTTTCAAGTTCAATGTGAAGATGAGCGGCTGATGATGATATTAATTCGATGCGTTTTGAATTTAAATTTTTAATGATTTTTATTTACTCTATCGATTACGTTTTTTAACACTTATCCATCAAAGACTATTTCAGCTTCTGCTTCAACTTAATAAAAACCACTTAAGCATTTGATAAACAGTAAATTAAAGCCTTTTATTTGTTTGAAATTAATCAAAAAACAGCCCTCTTAATACTCATTCTCAATGACTTATATCTCAAAATCACTCAGAAATAAAATAATAACCTTTAAATAAAGCGGGACGAAATGCAAAACCACTTAATGCTCTTAGTGGTGTATAAGATATTATATTGCCGGTTGAGACAAAGCTTGAAACAACTCTTAACTGACCGTTTTCAAATTTAAATTTTAGCTGCTCATCGAGCGCGTAAACTCGACTGCTAACACCGCAATTAAAAGTGATGGCAGGTTCAAATTTATGGGTCAGCGTATCCATTTCGTTTATGGGTAATAGCTTACTCATAAGCATGCCATCAATATTAACCGCATACTTATTCAAAAAATCCTCTGCCGCAGTGCAAGACAAGGAAAAGCTTAATAGTATAAATGATAGTGTTTTCATTCGATCTCCCTATCGTTCTTTGTCGCTAAAGTTGCGGTCTGTAATAGACGGGCCCTCAACTGTAATTTATCCGTTTGATTCACTTGTTTTAAAGTCTTTATAATACAGTAAAAGCAAAGGTTAATTTACAATCGATATATTTAAGCATGCGATTGACTATCACAGGTATATCAAAGCATTTAGTACCTGAATCCGAGCTAACCGATACAAATATATCACAGTCTTCAATATTAACTCTTTGTCGGACATAATAGTCACTAATGTCGTCGAAGTTAGTGTCTGTTAAGGGTACACAAACAACATAAACATTATTTTCAACATTTTTATCGCACAATGAGCCTAGTATCTCTCGCTCGAGTGTAAAAGCTTGCATCTTATCTAATCGATTGAACCTGAAGCTTATTGAAGCCCTAGTCTTTGAATTTTCCACCAAACTCTCTATTTTGTATAACGCCAAATAATCAGCGAAGTAATGTAAGCTAAATAATACAACGAAGTTAAATAACGTCGCCAGTGCTATGAAGTGATAGTAAACGGGTTAAGTATTCTAGACCTGTAAATGACCTAAATTTCTTTTTTCATTACGCCTGCGAACTCAAGACCACCTTCAAGTTCACGAAAATCTACGTTAACCAGTTCCCAACCAGCACTGCCAAGTGTATTGAGATAACTTTCAACATCTTCTCGTTTTCTCCCTTTAAACAGTCCTGCTGTCTCAACATCTCTGGTATCTACTATTTTATATTTGTACTGTTTCATCAATTTTATCCTCAAAATAATTCAATAATGCCGGCCTCAAACTTAACTAAGGAGGTTTATTACCCGCCCTTAAATTGTTGCTTATAAATTCTATATTTTATTTAAAGATACGCCATCCCTTAAAACTGATTGCCATTGGGTAAGTTGATTTAATTTATAGCTTCTCTCGATAATATTTGTGTCTCTATCAAGCTTTACTACATAAGGAACAGCACGCCCTTCGTTTCCAAAATAACGTTTCTGCAAGGCCATTGTGCCCTCACTAGCTATCCACACTTTACCCGTAAAACCAGTTTTAATTAACATGCGGTTAATTTCATCAATATCTTCATCCAAGGCAACAGCTAATAAATTAATGGGTAATTGCTTATTAGCGGTCACTTTCTCTAGCGTCATTAAAGATTTGTAGCAAGGAGTGCACCACGAAGCAAAAAAATAAATAACGGTATCGTTCCCCTTAAGTTCATCAAAAGAATGACGACTTCCTTGAAGGTCTATTAAATCTATTCTTTGAATGGGCTTGTTTACAACAGATGTAAAAGATGGCGATAAAAAGCCCAGGTAGTTTGCCCCAGCAAAGCCAATAAAAAATAATATAGGTAAAGAAATTAACATCCATTTTTTCAACGTCGTACTCCAATGTTTATTTAGCGCTGCTTAACTAGTCTTATTTGTCATCAGCCTGATAAGTGAATAAACCAATGAGTGCTTCACTCACGAAAATAACACCATACTGAATAACAACAACAAACATAAATCCAATACCTGCTTGAGCAGAAGGCGTTATGCCAAATAATAATACTGCGCATAATAGTGAAACAATAACGCCAGCTATCGCCCTACACCCTATTAACAAAGGGCTACTATAAGCGGCTCGATTTGCAAGCAAAAATACCAGCAGGTAAGGGAGCAAAATAAAAATAGCTTCCCAAAAACCAAACCCCCAATATTTATAAGTAACCGCTATTAAACTAATTAACGATAAGGCTTTACTATATTTATAAAGATTCAATTTAATCATTTGCATTCCTTTGCTCATCCGCTCTCAGTAGAGAGTAATATTATCATTGGCAAAATGCCAAATTAGTAGCACAGCTATTTGCGTTATTGCCTGCCCTTTTAAATTTATTATCGTTAAGTTTAACTAGTTTACTTTAGGTTTTCTCAAGAATACTGTTAAGTTCAGCCCTTAAACGTATTAGAGAGTCTAAGTGATTGTTTGAAGATTTTACCCCTCCATATTCAGCTTGTCTAGATTGAGAAAATTTAACAATATTTAAGGCCATGTCTATTTTCTCAACTAAAGCAGCACCCTCTTCAGGTATCGGTTTTATCCACTGTAATGAAGTTGATAGATCTTCAGTCCCTTTTTTAGATAATAATTTTATTAATTCACACGCGTTCATATAATACCTTTACTGATTATGCCCATTTATAGGCAATTAATATCTAGCTAAAATATTGAGGAGATTATAATAACTATTTTTTGTTTAACTAAGCCTATAAGTCCCAAACCAACAAAAGTTAATAAAAGACCTATTGCTGTGATCAGATACACACATTTCCCTTGGCAGCCAATAGTCAATTCACTGTTAAGTATACCTTTTAGCTAAAGATTAACGTTAAAGCAATAATGAGCATAGTAAGCCCAACAATAAATTCTAGCACTTGCCATGACTTTGGTTGTTGAAATAGCGGGGCTAAAAATCTTGCTCCATAACCCAAACTAAAAAAGAAAGTGAATGAAGCTGAAATTGCCCCTAAGGTAAATTCAATTTGCTTTCCCTCATATTGTGTTGAAATACTCCCTAAAAGCACCATAGTATCGAGGTAAACATGAGGATTTAACCATGTAAAAGCAAGACAGATAGCAATCGTTTTTAAAACTGAATGCTGTACTTTAGCTTCTGGTGTTAAGACATGACGTTGACTGAATGCTGACTTAAAACTCAGTGTAGAATAAACAAGAAGAAACAAAGCACCGCCATAACGGGCATACGTTTCAATAAAAGGATACTCATTTACAATAGCGCCAAACCCTGCAACACCCAATGAAATTAAAATAGCGTCAGAAATAGCACAAATAGTACAAATTAATAAAACATGTTGTTTTTTAATTCCCTGCTTCAAAACAAAAGCATTCTGAGAACCTATTGCAAGGATAAGAGAGAGGCTAAGAAAAAATCCTGCGAAAAAAGTTGTCATATAAATTATCTTTTCTAGTTGAATAAAAATCAAACACTACGATTAACCCTTTATACAGGGGGCAATAAAATAGCTTTTGTTAGCAGCTAAGTAAACTTTAAAGTTTACGAATGCCACTGTGCGGCTATTAGGCACATAGCGTGTTGAGATACTTGCTTTAACCCGAAGGCTTTGTTCTTGTATAGATTAAATATTTTTTTCAGATAGCACTCATTGTAAAATCATTTTCATGATGTGAGTTTATTTTCATGTAAAACTTGCTGAATATAAGGCCACTTTTTCTTAGTGTATTCATCCCTATCGTCTTTATAAGTAATGGCTAATTCTTGTTTTAAATTTGCGTATCCGTTAGCGATAACTGAGTTTGAACGTAATAAATTTCTGAACCTTAAACGTTCATTCCAGAGTGGGCTTTCAAACGGCACCAAATGTAAGTGATGTGTGCGAAATTCATCTGAAGGTTTGCAAAACCAATGCATAACTTCAGGCTTATAAGGCCAATATTTATAACCGTTTTGGACAAGCGCTATAATAGCAGGTTGAGCGAGTTCCAAAGACTTAACACCAAACATTATATCTATTATCGGTTTAGCAATCATGCCCGGAACAGCAGTACTACCTACATGTTCAACAGAACCATAAAGCCAATCACCTGCAACAGCTATTAGGCGTTTTTTTTCTGCTGCAAATTTATCATCCCAAGATGGATTATACGCTTCTAGAACGATTGCGGCTTGACTGATATTTTGTAGTTCCTTTGTCATTAAACCTCACCAAGTGCGAAATCACAGTCGATTATTATATTAAGTGCAGTGAAAAAATTGGGGGTAAATGTTATCAATTATGCGATTGGTTATCTTTCATTACAAACCATTTTCTACCATGGTTTTAATTTTGATCGCCTTAACGAAATGATCTAATCTGTGAGTCTGTATCCACCATGTTGCAACTTCCATAAGTAGTTCAGGTGTTTCATTTTTATTAGCAAAAAAGGCATAAAATGATAGTCCAACGTTGTCACCATTACTCGCTATTTTTTTATTACAAACGTTGATAATTTTTAATCGTAACTCTGCTTTCATTGTTTACTCATCGCCTTTAAATTTACCATTAACCCACAGATCTATAAGGTATATTAACGGCTTTATCTTTTATAAACATCAATCTATGCAAATACCTGATGAGTCAGTTAACGTTTCTATTTTAGATTCAATTAACAGAAACTATGCAAAGCACTTAACATTAATTTGAGTGATTTTAGTGACTTGACCACGGCATTGTTAAGTCTTTATCTCTTGAAGATGGTTATATAAATGCATGACATGTGCTATTTCATACTCCGCTTTCGATAGCTCACCGTAGGCAAAATGCGGCGCAAGAATCCCCTGATAACGGCTAAAGTTGAGCAGAGATTGTTTTAAACGAATGAGTGCGTGTGTTGAGTCTAGATGTTTAATAATAATTGGAGCACTTGGAATAGGCTCTCCTAAGTCATGTGTCATCTTACCCTTAGATGCAAAAATCGAGAATGCGAGTTGACCAACCGTACTCTTAAATAAATTCGATTTATGTTCTGGAAATTCAGACATTGAAAACTCTACACTTTGTGCGCAATGGCTAAATATTTGATATGGGTTCCATTCGCCTTGGTGGATAAGACTTTCATCAGATAAATCATCTAGCTTTTTTAAAGCCATCTCTACGGTAAGGCTATTTTTATTGCCCTCTTTAATCAGGGTAAATGCGCCTGCACCTACTCCTAAAATAACTCCGCCACCTACCAGTGAAGCTTTAACAAACTGTCTACGTTTCATTTCAAATCCTTAAAAACTATTCTCCCAATAGGAGGCTAAGTTTAGTGAACTAAAGGTTATTGACCGTCCTAGACAAAAAAGCACAGCTAAAATTTGCCCGACTTGAATGACTTATGTTGGCACTGTTATAAGAGTTATTATTTAAATCGACTTTAAAGTAAAAACATTAAGTATCGTTCGACTTTCTCTCTTGTTCCATTTTAGCCATTCTAATATTTAATTCTATAAGAGACTTTTGAATATCCATTAACACAGGATTAGATTTAGAATGGTTCCTTATTTCTTCTTCACGAAAGCCGAGTCTGGAATCAAGGTAACCAATAATCAACGACAACAAAACGAAAGTGAACAATATAATAGGCACTGCAATCATTGGACTTGTAAAGACAAATTCAGTGACAAAATTATCACCTAGTGATTTAATAAAAACGAAAATTATCAGGAGGAATTGTACATATCCAATATACATTTTCGACCTATCTATGTAGACCTTCCATCGAATCAAAGTTTTTTTGTTAAGTCGTGAAATCAAGTAAACTCCTAGGGGTATGACGCCACATTAAGCGTCAGAATATCAGGTAAAGTATTAGGACGAAGCAAACGATATTTCTTTGCAAGGATATGTGAATACCCCTTACTGAGAAATTATTGATACCGCATCACCCTGGCATTTTGGGCTGCCCAGCAATTATTAATAAGATCTACAGGTGAAGTCCAGCGAACATAATCCCATTTTACTGCGCTAAAGTTACCACAAAAAAGAACTCAAACAAGCAGGAAATCATTTAATTAGCACCGTGAGTAAATATAACCTCCGCTAAGCGACTAAGCGCAGTTTACTAGCGCTAGCAAAAGGCTACTTTAGCTTTAATTAGCTAGTGTGATTTTCTTGTGAGATAAAGTTTTTTTCCATAATGTCTATAATAACAGCCTCTGACAGTTCATTTAGTGCGTATTCAGCCGACGAATAAATATCACCTTCTTTGCTACCCAATGCTATTTCTATAGTATCAGGCTTCTCATCATGGATGAGTACAACGATCTTCTTGTTCTGGGCTATGCAATCAATGGTAATCGCATCAGCTTTCATGCCTTGGTTACGTAGGTTTTTATCCATTATGCCCATCAATGTATCAACATTATCAAATTAGTTGTAGAACGAGTCATTCGCCTTAGCGACAATCTCTGATACCTTTTTTAGTGTACTTTTCATTTTATTAACCTCAACAAAGATAATATAAATACCCTACCCAAGAATAAGTAATTATTAGCTATATTTATAAGAAATGGCGCGAATCAAATGTGAACGCTCATTGTAAACGTGTTGAATACCGATTAACCCTCTAATTTAATAAGATATTTATGCCTATTAAAATCAAAGTGACACCACCCAAGAATTCAGCCTTACTTTCTAACCAAGTACCCGTTTTAGCGCCAATTAACACGCCCAACCAACTGAAGAAAAAAGTCATGCTACCAATAATAAAGCAAGCGACGAATGGATTTACAGCTAAAATGGTAAAAGTAAAGCCAGCTGCCATGGCATCAATACTGGTAGCGATGGCAAGTATTAGCATAACGCGATGAGTTACTTTTACAATATCATCTTCTATGCCTTCAGAAAAAGATTCATAAATCATTTTAACACCTATGAGCAAAAGCAATAAAAAGGCTAGCCATGTAGCATAAGACTCCATCCAACCTAGTATTCCTCGTCCTCCAAGATAACCCAATAAAGGCATCACCCCTTGAAATAGCCCAAAATATACTGCTGACATTAATGCCAAAGGCGTAACCTTGCTATTGTGTTTTGCCCCTAAGCCAATTGATACTGCAAAAGCGTCCATACTCAATGCCACAGCTAAAATTAATACTTCATTCATTAAGCAATTCGACCGTTAAATAAAAAAACATAAAAAAAACAACACCAAATTAAAAGTAAATTACAGATAAAGGAATGTTGACTAGAATAAAAGATACACTGTTTTGTTGGTTGTTATAGAGTTCAAGGTCCGAGCCTTAAAACGATAGTTGTAAAAAAGCCACCTAATCGACTAATTAGACCAATAAAACCTGCTAGGTATCTTACTAAGCACTCATTTCACCATCTAGCGTAGAGAGAATAAATGCTAAGGTTATTATAGATCTGATGGCTGCCCTAAGTCACATTTTTTACACTTTAATAGGTGGCCTAACAACGAATCGCGTCCCTTTTCTGTTATTACCCAAGGGCGACTTATAAAAGGAGGGTTATGTCTGACATGCTGAAAGTGACCACATTTTAATTCAGCGACCCAATCATCTTCTTCATCTTTATGATAACCGACAATAGATTGATTCATTAATACCTATCACAATTTGTTTAGAGGTGAAAAATAATCGTTAAATAACAGAGTAAAAAACAACGACCAAGGACTCATCCAAGTTTTAAATATAATATCAAATAAATTTTATTTGCTTAGTATATCTAAAGCTAAAATTCCCCACATAAATAATACCGCTAAAAAATTTATATTAAATACACTGCCTCTCAGGCGAATGTTTGTTGAAACTATCTGAACAATACTATGCACCACACGTCCGATAACAAACATCCAAGCAGCCCATAAATATGCGCTTTGATATAAATCGGGCCGCGCAATTAAAATGATACAGATAACATAAAATAATACCGGCCATTCAAATTGATTTGAGAGATTAGCGCTAGTGCTTTTCTCTAAGTTAAAAAAGGGATGACAATCATCTTGATTTTCAACAGTACCCCAAATATTTGGAGCACGTATTATTGTTAGTAATACATACAGAATGACTACCCATAAAACATAAGATAATAATGGTGCAAATAAAGCGTATTCATTGATAACTGTCATATTTTAAAATTCACCTAGCGCCTTCTAAAAGACTAATAATGCTTAGCTAAAATATCGAGGAATAAAAAAGCCAATGGTTTGTTATATATAAAAAATAAAATTTTACGTTATTAGTTTGCGGCTACCGGCTTAGAAAAGAAAACAAAAGGGATCGCTAATGGACCAACAAGCAGTGCAGCTAGCAACCATAATGTTTTATTAGCATTACGGTATTTAGCTACATAAAAACACAAAACCATACTGATTAAACTTATAATAAATAAGATGACCATTATTATTCACTCCAATCTATAAATAAAGACACTAAAATTAAACAGACGATTATAGAGACAAATAATGTTCCATTAAAAAGCAAGTTATTGATGGTAAAATAGTCGATGAAGGAGTAAATAGCTAACGGTTATTTTTATACTTGGTATTTTATTATATTTTAATTGTTTAGATAAGCCACTAACACAATGGATAGCACATAAAAGGATATTCCTAACAGACAGATTAAATTGATTTTTTTAGACTTTATCTTCTTAAAAGAAGCAAAATCATGAAATTCTATTTTAAACTGACCCAAGGTCAGTATTTTTAGAATCAAGCCGCCAGTCGTATAAAAAATAAATCCAAATATAGTCTCAATTAATAACCAAACAAATATATCTATAACGAAACTCATAAGTCTTACTCCTAAAAAAATATTCCATGAGTTACTGATTTTTCATGGTATGTCTGGCAAAAAAACAAAAAAACAACGTTTATCTGTCAATAATGTAGCTTACTTATTGATGACATATTCTTTAACATCAAATGATTCAACTAACGAAAACATCTTACTATTTAAGCCAAAGTCACAAAAATCATCTAATGCTATTTGGTCTTGCCATTTTTCAAATATGTTAACTTGGTTAAATTAAATGGGAACATGTTCTTTTTAGCATAACTTGTTAGGCCGTCACCTGACAAAAATATACTTTTGTTCGAAATTAATAAGCGTTTAAACATGTCTAGTAATTATCAAAACACACCAAGAGTAACAAATGAATACCAAAAATTTCACCACTATATTTTTAATTGGCATTTTTTCTAGTATTGCCTTTATTGTAATCCAACCTTTATTTGGAATGCTTACGTTAACTTCGAGACACGCATCAGCATATATAAACTTAGGTAATTATAATGAAACTACCGCCATTGCATTATCATGGCTTGTGCATAGTAGCGTGTCTGTGTTCTATACGTTTATTGCTAGCCTTATTTATAACTTTAACGCTTCATATCTAGTAAGTGTTGCGCAAGTAATAATTTTAGGATGGCTAACAACACTTTCAGCAACCCCTGCCAATGAATGGGTTGTAAAACTAATAACTACAGGACAATTTACATCAATAACGTCTTTATCTGAGTTGAACACTGAAATTGGCCCTAAATTGTGGCTTCATATTTTATTTTTTGCATTCGTATTTACCGGACTGGGACTTACTAGATTAATCAGTTCACCCAAAATATCCGTTTAAACAATTTATAAGCTCACTGCATATGAAGCTTGAATTAATTTTTCAGCTTCTTTAATAGTCAAGTTTGATGATTTACAAATGACATAACCATTAACTTGAGAGATGATATATTTAGGGGGAAGGTCTCTGGGAATATGTTCAAACTCTCTTTCTACAAGCTCAATTGCGGTAAAACCAGCGGTACCACATAACTGCGTAGCTCTACGATTAAAGATTTTATGAGCAGCCTTATGGTCACTCCATGGGGCAAAATTTGTTTTTGCTACAATAGAATAAAGCCCTTTCTGAAGCTTATTGTCAGAAAATCCACCACCTAAGGCATTTGGCCCATTATTTAAATTATGATTGGACACAGTACAACCACTTAACAAAAAGACTAATACAACACACTTTGAAATTTCCAATATCATTCCTTTAATATATAACGCCCTATAACAAGCAAAAATTTATTAGCTAAAATGCTCAACGACCTCAGATAAGCGAGCTATGTTGCATTTATACCAATGCTAGAATAATTAATAACCTAACCTTCACTCAAAAAAACATTACAATTAAACTGCTTTTAAGGGTAACTTAAATAAGGTGTACAAATTATTTTTTAGATCCACAGGCAATAAAGGCGATATAATATTAAGTATGGAACCACTTAAGTGATCCGATAAAATAGAGTCGTGGATCATTTTTAGTCTTAAAAATTTGAGCACGTTTAGCGTTTTTATACTGCCATGTTTTATCATTACTTTGCGTGAAAGCGCTTTCCATAGTTATTAAGTCATCTGAGTGAGCTAAAAAATAGTTAATCCCCCATTTGAAAGACTTATTATATGCCCCTCTAAATCACACCACCGGCTTTCAAAATAATAGCCGTTACTGCCAGCAAAAACGCCCCTGAATAAACCATTTTCCCAGAATATGCGGCTTTGTCCCAATTCATAGCACAATAAACTAATGAAAGAGGAAAGCACAAAAATACAGACCAACCAAATAAGTGCTGTTTATTTCCCAAAGCTACAATAGCAGCAAAAATCGAACCTATAACCAATAGCATTAACCCTATGGACCCAGTTAATAACGCCACTACTATAATGTTTTGAACCATACTTAACTCACACCTGTATTTACGATAAAAATGGAGAAATAATACCACGTTAAGAGCTAAATCTGTTAGGCACAAACAACAGCCAACTGTTATTTAGTGGTGCATTAATGCCTTGTAATGTAACTATGCTATATTGATGAAAAATAACTAATAGCTAACTCTATTGCCTTCTTGGTAATTACCGATTAGGAGGAGGCATCCACAAAGCTAATCCTGTGTATATAATAACAATGATCCCTCCAGTCAATAGTGCGGTGAGTAAAAAAGCGATTCTAACTTTATAGGGATTAATCCCCTGATATGCAGCTATTCCACCAGCAACTCCTGCTAGTATGTTTTTTTCTGATTTAGGAAGCTTACCAAAATCCATTTATATACTCCTAGTTATATAACGCCAAGCTAAGTGGCGATAAATTGTTGGCCAAAATAAGCGGGGCACGAGAAGGCCAACTGTTTTTAATCTGTGTTTAATAGCTTATGTTGTTACAAGCCGAAAAATATCCAGTGACTTTTAGACCTTTCCTTAAGGTTTGAATCCGTTTGTAGTACCGAAGAAATTTGAGAACACTCAAATGTTAATTCAGATTGCCCTTTAATAGCTGCAATTATATTAGGGTAAATCACCAGTACATTTTCTATTACAACCGAATTTAATAATTTAATATTAACAATTGAAGCATCCTGCTTGACCTCTTTGAAGGGACCATCCCTTTCGATTATTTGTATGGATATTTCAAATTTAGCCAACGCCTAACCTTCCTTTACAACATAACGCCCCATTAAGAGCCAACTGTTATTAATCCTGCTTGAATGCCTTGTATGGACCATTTTTGATCGACTTTATCTGCTTTCTTTCGGCCTCAGTTAATACATTATACCAGCGAGGATAGGACCAACCATAACCCCATCTAAATGACGTAGGAAAATATGGGCTTCCTCCCACTCGCACACCTGCTAACATTAGCTTGGCAATTTGTGGCTCGCCAGTTTTTGAAACACACTGATGAAGTTCTTTATCTGCAACCAACCTCTCTTCATAAGTTCCACCTTGCCAATAAGCATAATCGTGAGCAGTGCAGCAAGATAACCATAGCTCTTTATGATCAAATGTACCGTCAGGGAAAGAACTGCACCCATCTGATGTGAAAGGTTTAATATTTTCAGCTTTAACTGTCACTGAAAAAAGTAGGAGGATGAAAACAAAAACTATACGCATACACTTTCCATGATTAACACAAACGCCTAATTAACAGGCAAAAAATTGGTTGGCTAAAATAGCGATGATGGAACAAATAGCCAAGTGTTTTTTGTCCGACTTGAGTGGCTTCGGTATTTAGAACACCCAACCTGCAACTATTGATAAATCTTTTACATCATGGCTAAAAGAACCACTTACATCATTGACAGCATAGCTTTCATTTACAGATAATAGTGAGTACTCAATGCCAAGATATAAATCTTCTGAAAACTTATATTCTACGCCTAATGAATAATATAAATCATTTCCACTTCCATCACTAACTGGTGGAGGGCTAAAGTTTGTAAGTTTTGTTGGCGTATAGTTTTTATATGACCAGTGAGCAAGTCCAACCCGAGCATTAACAGTAAAGTTAGTGACTAACTCTATTTCACCTTTTATTCCAAACCTAATAGATTCAATTTCAATAGGTATAATTGCTTCTGCGGTATAGTCATGCTCAGAACCTAAACAGCAATCTCCGCCAGAAGGTGTACCTGTGATCGAAGTAGGATAATAAACTGTAAATTCATTAACCACACTTCCATGATCATGTTTAGCAAGTTCAATTGAAACATTATCGAAAAATTTAACACCGAATCTAAACCCAAATGAACTATCATTCAAAGTTGCAGAATAGTTCTCATTTGAAAATTTTGGATTTAAGAACGATTTAATTTCATGTTGGGATTTACCGATAAGTATTTCTGATACGAAAACTGTTTCCCCTAAAGCAAATAACGGGAATAAAGTTAAAATCATTCCAATAATATTTTTTTTCATTTACATCCTTTAAAATAAATACAAACTCTGAACTAGAGAAAGACTTAACGCCCTACTAACAGGCAAAAATTGTTTGCTAAAATGTTGAGGAACGAACAACAGCCAGCTGTTATTTGAACGTCTTATTATGATGCTGGTTCTGAAACCTCTACAGTTTGATTTTTAAGCTTATGATAACTAAATGTTCCTCTTACCCCACCAATGAGGATCACAATAAATAAAATCGCTAAGAAAGGTACTGACGGGTTAGTTATAAACATATCAACTTGTTCGATAATATAAAAAATTAAACCAAACGTTGCTGCGAATCGGCTTAGTTTCCAAATACCAAATGCAATAAGTATAAAAATAAATGAATCGACAAATGCCCAAGCATCAATTCCTAAAATTGGATCGTTATACATACCATATAAGGCAAATGCGGCTGTAACTGTAGCAACAAATAATGCTACGAACATAGAACCTTTGGTAGCAGCTTTGGCAGACTCTATTGTTGATACATCAGGCCAGTAGAAATTGTCTTTTTTAGTATCACTCATGCTTAAATACTCCTTGCAGCATAGACACAATGACTCCCCACAAGGTGCTAGCCTCTAAATGTGGGTTAGTTTTACAAACCAGAGCCATAATATATGTGTCAACATTATCAAACAGAGGCTAGCATGATAAAACATAACATACTT
>NZ_JACGVP010000020.1:0-69036 GCF_014077275.1 Colwellia sp. BRX8-7
CGAAGCTAAAGCTAAGCAAGCAACCGCAGCGAAAGCAAAAAATGCTGAAGAAGTACCAGTAAAAATTGCAGAAACTGAAGAAGCTAAAAAAGTTCGTCTTGCTCTAGAAGCTGAAACAAAAGCTAAGCTTGAAGAAGAAGCTAAAGAAGCAACAGCCGCCGCTAAAAAATTAGCAGAAGAAAATGAAGCGCGCTGGAAAGAACAAGAAGCTGAGCGTAAAGCTAAAGAGAAAGAGGTTGTTCATTTAACTTCTTCTAAATATGCTCAAGAAGCTGAAGATAAAAGTGACTCTGCTGATGAAAGTGGCCGTCGTCGTAAGAAGAAAAAAGCACCTGCAGACCGCAATGCTCGTGGCCGTAACAATGGTCGCGGTAAAGGTAAAACTTTATCTTCACCTGATAGCTTAAAACATGGTTTTACTAAACCAGTAGAAACAAAAGTACAAGATATTCGCATTGGCGAAACTATTTCGGTTGCTGAACTTGCCAATAAAATGGCTAAGAAAGGCGCGGAAGTTGTTAAAGCTATGTTCAAACTAGGCGCAATGGCAACCATTAACCAAGTTATTGACCAAGAAACAGCCGCACTTGTTGCTGAAGATATGGGTTTTGAAGTTGTACTTGTTAAAGAAAATGCCTTGGAAGAAGCTGTACTTGCTGACCGTCATCATACGGGTATCGAGATTACTCGTGCACCTGTTGTTACTATTATGGGTCACGTTGATCACGGTAAAACATCATTACTTGATTACATTCGTAAAGCGAAAGTAGCAGACGGTGAAGCCGGTGGTATTACTCAGCATATTGGTGCTTATCACGTAGAAACTGGTCATGGTATGATCACTTTCTTAGATACTCCAGGTCATGCTGCCTTTACTTCTATGCGTTCTCGTGGTGCTAAAGCAACCGATATCGTTATCATTGTTGTTGCTGCAGATGATGGTGTTATGCCACAGACTGTTGAAGCAATTCAACATGCTAAAGCATCTGATGCACCTATTATCATCGCTGTAAACAAGATGGATAAAGAAGGTGTTGATATCGAACGTGTTAAGAGTGAATTATCTCAACACGGTGTTTTATCTGAAGAGTGGGGCGGTGAAGTTCAATTTTGTCATGTCTCAGCTAAAACAGGTTTAGGTATTGATGACTTACTTGATTCAATATTGCTACAGTCTGAAGTTTTAGAGCTAACTGCTGTTGTCGATAAAATGGCAAGTGGTGTAGTTATTGAATCTAAATTAGATAAAGGCCGCGGCCCAGTAGCAACTATCTTGGTTCAAGAAGGTACTTTAAAGCAAGGTGATATTGTTCTTTGTGGTTTAGAATATGGCCGTGTTCGTGCAATGCGCGATGAAAATGGTAAAGATATTCAATCAGCAGGTCCATCTATCCCAGTTGAAATTATTGGTTTAAGTGGTGTTCCACAATCTGGTGATGAAGCGACTGTTGTTAAAGATGAGAAGAAAGCACGTGAAGTTGCTTTATTCCGTCAAGGTAAATTCCGTGATGTGAAACTTGCTCGTCAACAAAAAGCTAAACTTGAAAATATGTTTGCAAGTATGGCTGAAGGCGAGATTTCTGAAGTAAACGTTGTAATTAAGTCAGATGTTCAAGGTTCACTTGAAGCTATTAGTGACTCATTACTTAAGTTATCTACTGATGAAGTTAAAGTTAGAATCATAGGTTCAGGTGTTGGTGCTATCACTGAAACTGATGCGACATTAGCGGCGGCTTCAAATGCCATCGTGGTTGGTTTTAATGTTCGTGCTGATGCATCTGCGCGTAAAGTGATTGAATCTGAAAACATTGATTTACGCTACTATAGTGTTATTTACGCATTAATTGATGAAGTTAAACAAGCCATGAGCGGCATGTTAGCGCCAGAGTTCAAGCAAGAAATCATTGGTCTTGCACAAGTTCGTGACGTGTTTAAGTCGCCTAAAATCGGCGCAATCGCTGGTTGTATGGTTACTGAAGGTATCATTAAACGTAGTGCTCCAATTCGCGTATTACGTGACTTGGTTGTTATATACGAAGGTGAACTTGAATCACTTCGTCGTTTCAAAGACGATGTTGCAGAAGTTCGTAACGGTACTGAATGTGGTATCGGTGTTAAGAACTACAATGATGTTCGCGTTGGTGACCAAATTGAAGTATTCGAAACAATAGAAATTAAGCGTACGCTATAACTTTAGATTATTGCTGATTGATTGACTGCTTTTGTTGGTTAATCGGCTTCAATGTAATGAGATAGCTCACTTACTGTTGTACAAATACTAAATGGGGGCTTTGCCTCCATTTTTGTTTATATATTAAAAGTTATCAGGTAAAAGTCCTCGATAATTTTATTAGGAGAATTTCCTATGGCAAGAGAATTTGCCCGTACCGACCGTGTTGGACAAGAAATACAAAAAGAAATCGCGACTATTTTGATGCGCGAAGTTAAAGATCCACGCTTAGTCATGACAACAGTTTCTGCTGTCGAGTTGACACGTGATTTAGCTTACGCAAAAATATTCGTGACTTTTTTTACCAATGAAGCCTCAGAAATAAAAAGCTCTATTGAAGTGTTAAATGAAGCTGCTGGTTTTATTCGTTCGTTATTAGCGAAGAAATTACGTGCTCGTATTATGCCGCATTTACGTTTTGTTTATGACAGCTCTATGGCTGAAGGTGTTCGAATGAGTTCATTGGTTGATGAAGCTGTCGCTAGCGATAAGCATATTGCTGAAAGCTCAGAGCGAGATGCTACCGCTTCTAAAGAAGCAACTGATCTCAACAACGAAGAAAATTCATAGGGTACAGCTAGATGGCTAAACGCAGAAAAGGTCGCCCAATTAATGGGGTGATCCTACTTGATAAACCCTATGACATGTCATCGAACAGTGCTTTACAAAAAGTTAAGCGTATCTTCTTTGCACAAAAAGCCGGGCATACTGGGGCATTAGATCCACTTGCTACCGGTATGTTGCCGATTTGTTTAGGTGAAGCAACTAAGTTTTCTCAATTTTTACTCGATACTGATAAAACCTATCAAGTAACAGCAAAATTGGGTGTGCGCACTACAACCAGTGACGCTGACGGCGAAGTTGTTGCGGAAAAGCTGGTTGATGTATCAAGTGAGCAATTAGCAATAGCACTTGAGTCTTTTCGCGGTACCACACAGCAAATTCCTTCCATGTACTCAGCGTTAAAATATAAAGGCCAGCCTTTATATAAATATGCGCGAGAAGGTGTTGAGGTCCCTCGTGAATCCCGAGATATTACGGTTTTTCGTTTAGACTTATTACGCTTTGAAGGTGACGAAGTTGATTTACATATTCATGTATCTAAAGGCACCTATATTCGTACTATCATCGACGATTTAGGCGAGCTGCTTGGTTGTGGCGCACATGTTGCTAATTTACGCAGAAGTGCCGTGGGAAATTATCCTACAGATAAAATGGTAACACTGGAACAATTACAAGCATTAGTGGCACAAGCAGAAGAGCAAGAGTTAGCGCCTTCTACTTTACTTGACCCTTTATTGTTACCGATGACGACGGCCTGTGATGGTATCCCTGAGGTTTTTATAGATGATATGTCTGCTAACTTTTTGCGCCACGGTAATCCAGTACAAGCAGCTAATGTTCCAGCTGAAGGTTTAGTGCAGGTTTTTGTTGGAGACAATATCAATGATGGAGAGTTTATTGGTGTTGGTCATATAGACGACAACGGTTTAATTGCACCAAAACGCATTGTTGTTTTAGACGAATTTTTGAAAACGCTGTAATAAATTATCTAACATTGTAGGATTTTGGTTGGTTATCGCCTATATCAGTAAAATAAAACAGCGTTTACTCATGGTTAAATGTTATATAGTCTAACGACAAGTTATTAATGGTGTGACACAAATATCAGTTGCAATTTCGTCTGTCGCTGATACAATGCGCGCTCTTTTGTCACCTTAGCTGAATTAGTGTTTGGCGAGGTGCGAATTTTAAGTACTTTCGAGTACATCACACTAAGGATTTATTATGTCTTTAAATGCTACAGAAAAAGCTGCAATCGTTGCAGAATATGCTCAAAAAGAAGGTGATACTGGTTCACCTGAAGTACAAGTTGCTTTGTTAACTACACAAATCAACCACCTACAAGGTCACTTCAAAGAGCACATCCATGATCATCACTCACGTCGTGGTTTATTGCGCATGGTTGCACAACGTCGTAAGTTACTTGATTACTTAAAAGGCAAAAACGTTGAGCGTTACACAACGGTAATCGCTAAATTAGGTCTACGTCGTTAAGATGTGACTTGTTTGTTACCTGTTTTCTTAAAGGTAATATCAAAAAAAGGAGCTTTATAGCTCCTTTTTTTATTGCTAATTTACTGGGTAACTTGCCCAAACTTAGTCAAAGTACGCTTTTTTGTCTTTTCTTAATAACAATTCCCCTTTCTGGCTAGTAAATAGCGCGTTTGATAGTATAATGTGCCTGCAAATTTTTAGAAAATTTAAGCTTTTGCAAAACTAATCAATCCAAACTGTATAATTTTTTGTTCAACTTAAGCGGTTAAAATTTTGCTCTAAGTGAATAAATAATTGTACAGATTGGTTAATCAAGAAAATTTATATTTAGCTAAAAAGGAACATTTATGTTCAATACAGTGACAAAAACATTTGAATTCGGTCAACATACCGTTACTTTAGAAACTGGTGCTATCGCACGTCAAGCAACTTGTGCTGTTATGGCAAGCATGGACGATACGTGTGTATTAGTGTCTGTTGTTGGTAAGAAAGAAGCAAAGCCAGGACAAGATTTTTTTCCATTAACAGTTAACTACCAAGAGCGTACATACGCAGCGGGTAAAATCCCAGGTGGTTTCTTTAAACGTGAAGGCCGTCCTTCTGAAGAAGAAACATTAATCTGTCGTTTAATTGACCGTCCAATTCGTCCACTTTTCCCAGATGGCTTTACTAACGAAGTTCAAGTTGTTATTACGGTTGTTTCTGCTAACCCAGAAATTGCCCCTGACATCATTTCTTTATTAGGTACGTCTGCAGCTTTAGCTATTTCAGGTATGCCATTTAGTGGTCCTGTTGGCGCAGCACGTGTTGGTTATACTGACGGCAAATACATTCTTAACCCATTACAATCTGAATTAGAAACGTCTAAGTTAAACTTAGTTGTTTCAGGTACTGATTCTGCAGTACTAATGGTTGAATCTGAAGCTGATATTTTATCTGAAGAAGTTATGCTTGGCGCTGTTATGTATGGCCATGAGCAAATGCAAACGGCTATCACAGCAATTAAAGAAATGGCTGCTGAAGTTAACAATCCTAAGTGGGATTGGGTTGCACCAGTTAAGAATGCTGACCTTATTGCTAAAATTGCAGAATTGAGTGAAGCACAAGTTAACGAAGCTTACCAAATCACTGAAAAAGCTGTTCGTTACGAAAAAATCAAAGAAATCCGCGATGGTGTTGTTGAAACATTATTAGCAAGCGATGCAGATCTTAACGTTCAAGAAGCGAAAGATTTATTTCATGACTTAGAAAAAACTGTTGTTCGTGGTCGTATCACTAAAGGCATGCCTCGCATCGATGGTCGTGATCCTGAAATGATCCGTGCCCTAGACGTTATGACAGGTGTATTACCGAGAACTCACGGTTCTGCGGTATTTACTCGTGGTGAAACACAAGCATTAGTTACGGCTACTTTAGGTACACAACGTGATGCACAGCGTCTTGATACTATTATGGGTGAGAAGACTGACGCATTTATGCTTCATTATAACTTTCCTCCATACTGTGTTGGTGAAACAGGTTTTGTTGGCTCTCCAAAGCGTCGTGAAATCGGCCATGGCCGTTTAGCAAAACGCGGTATGTTAGCGGTTATGCCTTCACTTGAAGAATTCCCATATGCTGTGCGTATTGTTTCTGAAATTACAGAATCAAATGGTTCATCTTCAATGGCTTCTGTTTGTGGTGCTTCATTAGCATTAATGGATGCTGGTGTACCAATTAAAGCTTCTGTTGCTGGTATTGCAATGGGCTTAGTTAAAGAAGGCGACGACTTTGTTGTTCTTTCAGACATTTTAGGTGATGAAGATCACTTAGGTGACATGGACTTTAAAGTAGCGGGTACTACCGGTGGTATTACTGCACTTCAAATGGACATTAAAATTGAAGGCATCACTAAAGAAATCATGCAACTTGCTTTAAACCAAGCAAAAGCTGCACGTACTCATATCCTATCTGTAATGGATGAAGCTATCTCTGGTCACCGTGATGATATTTCACAGTTTGCACCACGCATTCATACCATCAAAGTTAGCCAAGATAAAATTCGTGACATCATTGGTAAAGGTGGTGCTACTATCCGCATGCTTACAGAAGAAACAGGTACAACTATCGAGATTGATGACGATGGTACTGTTAAAATTGCTGCAACTAATGGTGAGCAAGCTGAAGATGCGATTAATCGTATTAAAGCATTAACGGCTGAAATTGAAGTAGGTACAATTTACCAAGGTAAAGTAGTACGTATCGTTGATTTTGGTGCTTTTGTTAACGTACTTCCGGGTAAAGATGGTTTAGTTCACATCTCTCAAATCTCTGACGAACGTGTTAATGCTGTAAGTGACGTATTAACTGAAGGCCAGGAAGTTACGGTTAAAGTACTTGAAGTCGACCGTCAAGGCCGTGTACGTTTAAGTATTAAAGAAGCTAATGAGAAAAAGGAAGCACCAGTAGCTGACGCTGCTGAATAGCTTACTTAAAAAGTTAGATAAAAAGGGAGCCTGATGGCTCCCTTTTTTATATACTAAAATGAGTCAATACAAAATTTCATTAGGTACATTATTTCTGTGAATAAATTCTTTAAAGTAGCGCTTGTCATCGTCATCTCATCTTTACAAGGTTGTGCAAGCAGCCCAGAAAATGACGATTCGCTCGCCATGAATCAACTTATCATTGTCGAACCATTAGCCATAAATTATAAAAGTGAAATAGCGATAGCGCGTCTAACTGATGTTATTCAAAGAGCTGAAATAACCGATGCCCAACGAGCTGAACTTTATTATGACCGCGGTGTTGTTTACGACAGTGTTGGTTTACGTTCATTAGCCCGTCTTGATTTCAATCGAGCTTTGCGTTTAAAGCCAGACTTTGTTGATGCCTATAATTTTTTAGGGATCCATTTCACCCAATTGCAAGAGTTCAACCAAGCTTACGAGGCTTTTGATTCGGCAATAGATTTAGCGCCTGAACATGAATATGCCTATTTAAATAGAGGGATTGCTTTATATTATGGTGGTCGTGCTGAACTATCTATTGATGATTTTAGTACTTTTCAGCAACGAAAAAGTAATGACCCTTACCGTATTTTATGGATGTATTTAGCCGAGTCAGCGGCAAATAACCTTAATGCGAAAACATCATTAAAGGTCGCGGCAGAGCAAGTTGAAGAGAGTGTTTGGGCTAAAAATATTATTCAACTTTATCTTGGTGAGATAACCGAGCAAGAATTTATCAGTCAATTATCAATAGGCGTAAATTCTAATAAGGCTTTAAGTGAACGTCTGTGCGAGGCATATTTCTACTTAGGTAAATACTATCAACTCAAAGACAATAATGAACTTGCAGCAAACTTTTTTAAATTAGCCTTAAGTACTAACGTCTATGAGTTTGTTGAACACAGATACGCCAAACTTGAGTTAGACTTAATGCGACAAGAAATTGTTAAAGCCGCTAAGTCGTCTTAATGTGTTGATGGATGTTATTTATACCTGCAAATGAAATATAAAGTCAGCTTAACCATCATCAGCTTATTGACTGTTATATCAATAAGCTCTTTTGTATCGGTAAACTCATTAATTAAAGCCGTAGAAAATGGTTACGCTAACCACTCACAATTAACCGTTATAGAAAAGCTTGGCTTAAACACTCTTTTGTATAAGCATTTAAATACTTATGTTGATAACGACCCAAGATGGCAAAATATTGCTAAATCACTGGCTAAAAGTGATGGAGAGGTGGCATTTAAATTAGCCCAATATTATAAAAATAAGCAAGGCGACAATAATCAAAATATCGAGCTATGGCTTGCACAAGCCATTCGATTAGGTCATCAGCAAGCAAGAATAGACTTAGCGAAAATTTATTTTTCCCATAACAAACTACTTGCGGCTAAAAAATTATTATTACCAATATCGTCTAATGGATCTGCCCTAACGCTTTTACTTGAGGTTTTAATTTCAATAGGAGAAAAACCAGAAATAGACCGATATATTAAGCAGCTTGAGACGATAAACGCAGACAAACCATCTGAAGAACTTG
This sequence comes from Colwellia sp. BRX8-7, assembly GCF_014077275.1. Taxonomy (NCBI): domain Bacteria; kingdom Pseudomonadati; phylum Pseudomonadota; class Gammaproteobacteria; order Alteromonadales; family Colwelliaceae; genus Colwellia; species Colwellia sp. BRX8-7. Next base: position 8,321 of record NZ_JACGVP010000020.1, read on the forward strand.
AATATTTTTCGAAAAAGCTATTGCGTTACAATGTCTTAAATACTCCAAATATACCGTCACAAGCAAATTGTCTAGCGAGCATTGCGCCCTATGCAACGAATCTAAGCGACTTAGCATATTTTGAAGAACTGATATCATCCTCGACGTTAGCAACATTACAACCTTACCTTTGTTTTTCACCGGTACAATACATCAGTAAAATAACACTCGCTTGTCAGCAAAATACTAATGAAGCGATTCGATGTGACGAATCTATCTGGCCAAATAATAAGCGAGTGTCAGTAGAAAGGTTCATTGCGGTGCTTGTTGAAAAAGGCGGTGCTAACGTAAACGCGGGTATTTTATATATTGATCGTCATGATAATGCAGAAGTCTTTTACCATGAACTGGCTCATCTACTTGGCTTTATTGATGAGTACGCGCTACCTAAAAATCATTCTCGTTGCTTGGCTGTGCAAAATGCGATGTTCTCCCATAATGTTGCAATTTTACCCCGTTTTTATCAAGGCTCTCGTGAGAAAGTCCGTGCAGTAATTCTCAGCGAATTACCTTGGGCTAAATATATTTCAAGGAAAACATCGTTAGTGACTCATACTGGGCAAGGTTGGAAATTAGGGACTGTTTCTAAAGAAGGTGATAGCGTGGGTGCTTTTATTGCTGAAAGCTGTAATGAAAAAGACTTTGTTGCAATAAAACCTTTAAAGCAAAGAACTAGGATGCGTTATTATCAAACAGGCTTTCCAGCTTTATACTTACAATTGCTAGCCGACAACCCCGAAAAGTTCTTAATGCCACACTATTTACATAATGTTAGTCTAGCAATAGAAGCAAAAAAATAACGCTTTCGCGCTATTTTTATCAGCCTGATTAGTTGAGAAGAGCTCTGCCTAACCTAAAGGAATAGGGCCAATAATTGGCTTACTCGCTTTAGTCGTCTCGTATTTATGGGTACTTTGAGACGTATTCATTTTCTTATTTGGCTTCTTAATAATCACAGTCGCGTTTTTAACTTTTGCTATCGGCCACATAGTATTGCGATTAAGTGCTTTTATTCCTTCATCTGCGATGTCATTTGATACAGCTGTTGTTAAACCTTCTTGTGCAGGCTTTAGATGCTTATTTGCTTTAATGAACCATGAAAATAACTTCATACTTTTCACCCTTTATTTTCTTTACTGTTTAACTCTAGTTTAAAACAGGTAAATTAACCTATTATTTTGGACTATTGTCTAAATAAACTAGCGAGACTCTTGATTGTTTAAATGATCAATTTTTATAGTATTATCAGGTATAATTATGTCAGTAATATTATCTTTGCATGTAATCTCTTATGAATAAATTCGATGTCAGCACATTTCGCCAGCATTTTCCTTTGCTCAGTAATACCGTCAACGACTTGCCCTTAGTTTATTTTGATAATGGCGCTACCACTCAAAAGCCTAATGTGGTTATCGATACCGAAGCTGAGGTGTATCAGCAATATAATGCTAATGTTCATCGCGCCTCACATGCTCTGAGTGCTAAAGCTACTTTGGCTTTTGAGCAAGCTAGAGCTAAGGTGCAACACTTTATTCAAGCCAAATACTTAGAAGAAATCATTTGGACTCCAGGTACAACGGGAGGAATTAATTTAATTGCTCAGAGTTGGGGGCAGAAAAACTTACAAGCGGGCGATGAAATATTATTAAGCCATGCTGAACACCACGCTAACATCGTGCCTTGGCAAATGATTGCCGAAAAAACTGGCGCTATTATTAAAGTTTTACCTTTAGATGCGAGCGGTCGTATCGATGAAAATAGCTTAGTAGATTATTTTAATGAAAAAACTAAGGTGGTTAGTTTTACGCATATTTCTAACGTGATTGGTAAAGTTAATCCCGTTAAAAAAATAATCACCTTAGCTAAAAAATATAAAGCCATAACGGTTATTGACGGTGCTCAAGCTTGTGCCCACTTAGCACTAAATATGCAAACTCTAGACTGTGACTTCTACGTTTTTTCAGCACACAAAATGTTTGGACCCACGGGCGTTGGTGTTTTATACGGTCGACGTGACTTATTAACCGCTATGCCTCCTTATCAGGGGGGTGGGGAAATGATAAAAAAAGTTAGTTTTCAAGGAACATCATTTAATCAACTCCCCTTTAAATTTGAAGCTGGGACACCGAACTATGCTGGTGTTATTGCTTTCTCTGCCAGTATTGAATTCATTAATTCATTTGGAGTAGCTCAGTTAGCAAAATATGAAAGCTTGCTGACATGCTACTGTTATGAAAAATTATCACAAATTAAAGCGGTTAAATTTGTTGTTGAGGACAAACCCGATATTAGCGTACTTTCATTCACCGTCTGTGGTGCACATAATTACGATATTGCCAGCGGGCTAGATGCATATGGTATTGCCATCAGAAGTGGACATCATTGTGCGATGCCTTTAATGGACTATTTAAAATTAAGTGGCTGTATTAGAGTTTCATTAGCGGCTTATAATACTTATGCAGAAATTGATTTTTTTATTGAGAAACTAAATTTACTGATCCAAGGCACAGATGACAATGTTGATAAAATTATTATTGAACCACATCACTTAGCACAGCCGGTCAATTCAACTAATCACTCAGCTATGATAGTAAGATTTAGTTTATTAAAAGGTTGGGATTCTCGTCATCGAGAAATAATGATGTTGGGTAAGTCATTAGTCAGAATGGATAAAAGCTTCCGTAACAACACTACCTTGATTGTAGGATGCGAAAGTCATGCCTGGTTAATGGCAACTAAAAATACTCAAGATGAGTTTATTTTTAGTTGCGACAGTGACGCTAAAGTTATTCGAGGTTTAATGGTAATTATATTAGCTGCTTTTCAGCACCTTTCATCGGCACAGATATTAGCGTTTGACGACCAATCTTATTTTTCAAAGTTGGGTTTGTTACAGCACTTGAGCCCATCACGTAGTAATGGTGTTAAAGCCATCGTTGAAAAAATTAAAATGATGGCAAGGCAACATCAAAGCTGATGCTTAGCTAAATATTTCTTAATTGCACGGCTGGTAGCAAAGAAAGCAAATGTGGCTGTAACGTGAGTAACCGCGCCAAAACCTGAGCTGCAATCTAACCGTACCGTACCATTTTGAGTTTGCTTTGCGTGACAAACATTGCCATTTTCATCAGGATAAACCAGTTGTTCAGTAGAAAAAACGGCATCAATTGAAAACTTTCGCTTATTGCTTGTTTTCGCATCGGCTTTTGGGAAGTTAAATTCACGGCGCAGTTGATTTTTTACCTTAGCAAGCAATGGATCTTGATAAGTTTGGCTCAAGTCACAAAGTTGAATCTTACTTGGATCTGTTTGCCCTCCTGCGCCACCAATAGTAATTACCGGTATTTTATTACGTTTACAATGAGCAATAATAGCCGTTTTTATTTTCACTGAGTCAATAGCATCGATGACATAATCAAAATCGTTACTTAATAGTTCACGCAAATTATCAAAAGTGACAAAATCTTCAATGACATTCACCTGACAGCTTGGATTAATTTGCTTAATACGTTCAGCCATCACATCGACTTTACTTTCTCCAATCGTTTCAGTAAGTGCATGAATTTGTCTATTGATATTGGTTGTGCAGATATCATCTAAATCAATTAATGTTATCGAACCAATCCCTGTTCTTGCTAAAGATTCAGCAGCCCAAGAACCAACACCACCGATACCTATCACACAGAAGTGCGCTTTTTCTAATAAAGCAGCACCTGCAACGCCGTAAAGACGCGCAATTCCACCAAATCTCATTTGATATTCAGACATACCGTAATCATTAACTCATAAAATTTTTAACATTATAAGGGTGAATTAACACTGAATACAGCAAATCCCGTAAGCAATTAACCTTTTTCTTTATCTCGCTATTTTTACCCTTAACAATGACGACTTTATCCGCTGGCTGCACATTAATTTAAAGTGTTGAGGCAGCAGAATTGTAATGGTTTGGTTGTTTAATTTATTAATAAATCAATCAATGACTGTGAGAGTGTAAGGTGACAATTACAGTTGATTTAGCTGGGTATAGTGTTGGAAAAATAAATATGCAGTGGCAAGGTATTAATTATTTTACTTATAATTAATAAATCATCAGTATTTTAAACAATTATTGTAGTAATTTATAGCTATTATCGGTATAGATTTGGCCCGGAATTAAGCTGAACTATCGGTCTGTGTTTTTTTAATTTACTGTTTATTAATACTATTTTTTATGTGTATAGCTAGTATTCTTTATTGTTATAATGATTATTTATTGGGCTGTTTTATGTTTTTATCAAGATAAAGCTGTTTTTATTGCAGTAAAGAGAAAATTATTACTAAGGCGAGGCAAAAGAAATTTCCTGATAATCAAAGAAAAAAGGGTTATTAATTGTTTTTATGATGCGACTAAAATTGAAGGAATAAAAAAGGTAGCGTGAGCTACCTTTCAAAGAGTGATTTATAAAATAAATAATTATCTTTTATTTAATGGGATAAATTCACGGTCAATTTCACCAATATAGTTTTGACGAGGACGACCAATTTTTTGACCCGCTTGACCTAACATTTCATCCCAGTGAGAAATCCAACCCACGGTACGAGACATAGCAAATACTACTGTGAACATGTTGGTAGGAATACCGATAGCTTTCAAGATGATACCTGAATAAAAATCTACATTCGGGTAAAGTTTTTTCTCAATAAAATATGGGTCTTCAAGGGCCACTTTTTCAAGAGCCATTGCCACGTCTAAAAGAGGATCTTTTATGCCTAACTCTTTCAATACTTCATGACATGTTTCACGCATTACTGTTGCGCGTGGATCAAAGTTTTTGTAAACACGATGTCCGAAACCCATTAAGCGAAATGAATCACTCTTATCTTTAGCACGAGCAACAAATTCGTCAACACGCTCTAATGTACCAATTTGCTCAAGCATTTTTAAGCAGGCTTCGTTAGCGCCGCCATGTGCAGGGCCCCACAAAGATGCTACGCCTGCAGCGATACATGCATAAGGGTTAGCACCAGAAGATCCAGCTAAACGAACTGTTGATGTTGAAGCGTTTTGCTCGTGATCTGCATGCAATGTAAATATTCTATCCATGGCACGGGCAACAGTAGGGCTAACAACATACTCTTCTGCAGGTACAGAGAACATCATATGTAAGAAGTTTTCTGCATAGCTTAATTCATTACGTGGATAAACGAATGGTTGGCCAATGCTGTATTTGTAAGCCATTGCTGAAATAGTTGGCATTTTTGCAATTAAGCGATGCGCACTACGCATACGTTGCACAGGATCTTCAATGTCTAAATCACTATGATAAAATGAAGACATAGCACCAACAACACCACAAAGCATTGCCATTGGGTGTGCATCAGGCAAGAAACCTTGGAAAAAATGAGCCAGTTTCTCGTGAACCATAGTATGGTTGGTAATAATATCAACAAATTCATCATATTGAGTCGATGTTGGTGCATCACCATTTAACAAAATATAACAAACTTCTAGATAGTTAGCTTGTTTAGCTAAACTGTCAATTGGATAACCACGATGTTGTAAAATACCTTTACCACCATCGATATAAGTAATAGCTGATTCACATGAAGCGGTTGCTAAGAAGCCCGGGTCATAAGTGAAATAACCATAATTACCCAAAGTTCTGATGTCTATTACGTCGTTACCGGCGCTACCTGAAAGTATTGGTAAATCTGCAACTACGTTACCATCAATACTGAGAGTGGCTTTAGATTCAGCCATATGTTTAATCCCCTATAAATTATTTAATTCGCTTGCTGAACTTACTTTTGAAAAGTTAGTCAGTTTTTATGAATATAAAACTGACCGTATTCTACTTCATTATACCCCCTTAAAGTCAAACCAATTGTTTCTACCTTAGACTAAAGTTAAAGAATTGCTAAAATAGGTTAAATAATAGTCTGATACCTTTGAAATAAAGGTGAAATTCTCGCGTAAGAAAATTGTAATTAAAAATGTTCAGCTATATAATCAAGCTGATCTAATTTTTGTATTTGTAGATTATTTCATTAATAGACAAATATTAACTAAGATCGCTAGGGGATTGCTCAATTGATTGTAAACTTGTTTACTTATTTCATTGAGCAATAAAAAAACAAGTTGAAGGCTCAAAGAACTCTTTAGGCGAAATTGTGAAAAAACAACGTCCTGTAAACCTAGATCTGACTACAATTAAAATGCACCCTTCGGCAAACGCCTCGATATTGCACCGTGTTTCTGGTGTCATTATGGTATTTGCTATTGGTATATTATTGTGGGCACTTTCGTTATCTCTATCTTCCGCTGAAGGATTTGCTCAAGTTCAAGCATGTCTGGATGGTTTCATATTTAAATTCATTATGTTTGGCATAATCTCTGCTCTAACGTTCCATATATTAATGGGTGTTCGTCACTTATTTATGGACTTAGGCCATTTTGAAGAATTAGCTTCAGGTAACACCAGTGCTAAATTTGCTATGGCACTTTGGTTTATACTTACCGTCGTAGTAGGAGTTTGGTTATGGTAAACAACATTGCTACTGTAGGCCGAAATGGCGTACATGATTTTATTCTTATAAGAGCAAGCGCTATTATTTTAACGTTATATACGTTATTGATCGCTGGCTTTTTTGTAGTTACTCCAGATGTAACTTATGACGCTTGGCATAGCTTTTTTGGCTTGATGTCAGTAAAAATAGCAACATTACTTGCTGTTTTGTCAGTTGTTATTCATGCGTGGATTGGTATTTGGCAAGTATTGTCTGATTATATTAAACCAGCTTTTTTGCGTGGGTCATTACAATTTTTCTTTTCTGTTACTTTATTAGCTTACCTTGCGGCAGGCTTTTTAATTGTGTGGGGTGTATAAGTGGGCGTTCCAATTCGTGAATTTGACGCTATAGTTATTGGCGCCGGTGGTGCAGGTATGCGCGCTGCATTAGCTATTTCTGAATCAGGCAAATCTTGTGCCTTGATTTCTAAAGTTTTTCCTACTCGTTCTCATACAGTATCTGCTCAAGGTGGTATCACTGTTGCGCTAGGTAATGCGCATGAAGATCATTGGGAACAACATATGTACGATACCGTTAAGGGTTCTGATTATATCGGAGATCAAGACGCAATCGAATACATGTGTAAAACAGGTCCTGAATCTATTATTGAGTTAGAGAAAATGGGTCTACCTTTTTCTCGTACTGAAGAAGGTAAGATTTATCAACGTCCTTTCGGTGGCCAATCTAAAAACTTTGGTGGCGAACAAGCTGCACGTACAGCAGCCGCAGCCGATCGTACTGGCCATGCTTTATTACATTGCTTGTACCAACAAAACGTTAAAAATAAAACTAATGTCTACTCTGAATGGTATGCACTAGATTTAGTTAAAAATAGTGACGGTGCTATTGTTGGTACAACCGCTATTTGTATCGAAACAGGCGAGATTGTTTACTTCAAAGCCCGTGCTACGGTATTAGCTACCGGTGGTGCTGGTCGTATCTATGCATCAACAACTAATGCTCACATCAATACTGGTGACGGCGTTGGTATGGCAGTTCGTGCTGGCATACAGATGCAAGACATGGAAATGTGGCAGTTTCATCCAACAGGAATCGCCGGTGCAGGTACGCTTGTTACTGAAGGTTGTCGTGGAGAAGGTGGTTACCTGCTTAACAAAGATGGCGAGCGTTTCATGGAACGTTATGCACCAAATGCTAAAGATTTAGCAGGTCGTGACGTAGTTGCTCGTTCTATGATGACAGAGATCCGTGAAGGTCGTGGTTTTGACGGTCCTATGGGTCCGCATCTTAAACTTAAACTTGATCATTTAGGCCGTGAAACGCTTGAAAAACGTTTACCAGGTGTTTGTGATTTATCGAAAACATTTGCTCACGTAGATCCAGCAGTAGAACCTATTCCAGTTATACCAACTTGTCATTATCAGATGGGTGGTGTTCCTTGTAACGTGAATGGCCAAGCGATTAACTTTAACCCAGAGACGGGTAAAGAAACTATCGTTGAAGGGTTATTTGCCGTTGGTGAAATCGCTTGTGTATCTGTTCATGGAGCAAACCGTTTAGGTGGTAATTCTCTTCTTGATTTAGTGGTCTTTGGTCGTGCAGCGGGTAATTTCTTAGGCACTTACTTAAATGATACGCAAAGCGGAAAAGATGCCTCTGAGTCTGACTTAGAAGCTTCATTAGCACGTACTAATCGTTGGGAGTCATCTGTAAAAGGTGGAGAAAGTCCAACTAAAATTCGTAAAGACTTGCAAAAATGTATGCAATTTAACTTCTCGGTATTCCGTGAAGGTGATGCTATGGCTGAAGGCATGAAAGAGTTGACTGATATACGTGAACGTCTTCAGCATGCTAGCCTCGATGATAAGTCTTCAGAATTTAATACGCAACGTATCGAATGTTTAGAATTAGACAACTTGATGGAAACGGCTTTTTGTACAGCCAAAGCGTCTAACTTCCGTACTGAATCACGTGGTGCTCATGCGCGCGCAGATTTTGCTGTTCGTGATGATGAAAACTGGTTGTGCCATAGTATTTATACGCCAGAGACACAAGCTATGTCTAAGCGTAAAGTAAATATGGAACCCGTTCACCGTGAAGCTTTCCCACCGAAAGCCCGCGTATATTAATAGGAGCATTGCAATGAAACAAATTTTTTCGATTTATCGTTACAACCCTGATGTTGATAATGCACCTTATATGAAAGATTATGAGCTGGAAATTCCAGAAGGCTCAGATATGATGGTACTTGATGCACTTATTTTATTAAAAGAGCAAGATACGACTATCTCTTTCCGTCGTTCATGTCGTGAGGGAGTATGTGGCTCTGACGGTATGAATATTAACGGTAAAAATGGTTTAGGTTGTATTACACCATTATCGGCTGTTCCAGCAAAGAAAATAGTGTTACGCCCTTTACCTGGTTTACCGGTAGTACGTGATTTAGTTATTGATATGACACAGTTCTATAATCAATATGAAAAAATCAAGCCGTTCTTAATTAATGATGGTAAAAATCCTCCAGCACGTGAGCATCTTCAATCGATTGAAGAGCGCGAAAAGCTTGATGGTTTATATGAGTGTATTTTATGTGCTTGTTGTTCAACTTCTTGTCCGTCTTTTTGGTGGAACCCAGATAAGTTTATTGGACCAGCAGGTTTGTTGCATGCTTATCGCTTTTTAATTGATAGCCGTGATACTGCAACTGAAGAACGTTTAGATGGTTTGCAAGATGCCTACAGCGTATTCCGTTGTCATGGTATTATGAACTGTGTTGATGTTTGTCCAAAAGGATTAAACCCAACGAAAGCTATCGGCCATATTAAGTCGATGTTGATTTCACGCGCAGTATAAAATTAAATAGCAAAGTGTTAGATGAAATTATCTAGCACTTTGGTGTTTTAAAACAGGAATAGTCATCATTAGCAGATGACAATTAGCCATTAGTCTAGTTGACTTGCTAACGATAATTGTTTATTTTTTTATTGCTTTTATCCCATAAAGGAACAGGCAATGCCCGAAGGTACAATGAAGGCTTGGTTAGAGTCTTCTCATTTAAGTGGCGCTAACGCTACTTACATTGAAGAATTATACGAATCTTATTTGGATAACTCCCAATCTGTTTCTGCAGAATGGCGAACGTTATTCCAACAACTTCCAAAAATTGAAGGTGCTGACTTAGAATTCAGGCACTCTGAAATCCGCAATGAATTTAAAGAATTAGCTAAGCAATCCCATAAAACTGTTGTTGTTTCTGGTAGTAGTGATGCCAAACAAGTTAAAGTTTTACAGCTAATTAATGCTTTTCGTTTTCGTGGACATCAAAATGCCAACCTTGACCCATTAGGTTTGTGGAAGCGAGATAAGGTACGCGATTTACAACTGTCGCATCATGAACTTTCAGAAAACGACTTTGATACAGAGTTCAACGTCGGCTCATTTGCTACTTCTCAAGATGCGATGAAGTTAGGTGACTTATACAATGCCCTTAAAACTACTTACTGTGGTTCTATCGGTGCTGAATATATGCACATTACTGACACCGATGAAAAACGTTGGATCCAACAACGTTTAGAGTCTGTTCAGTCGCAAGCAAAATTTTCTGTCGACCAAAAAGAAGAAATTCTTAAAGGTCTTATTGCTGCCGATGGTATTTGTAAATACCTTGGAGCTAAGTTTCCAGGCGCTAAACGTTTCTCCCTTGAAGGTGGTGATGCGTTAATACCTATGCTAAAAGAGCTTATTACTCGTGCTGGTACGCAAGGCACTAAAGAAGTTGTTATTGGTATGGCTCACCGTGGCCGCTTAAATGTCTTAGTTAACGTGATGGGTAAAAACCCGTCAAAGTTATTTGACGAGTTTGGCGGTAAGCACGATGAAATTTTATCTTCAGGTGATGTTAAATATCACCAAGGTTATTCATCAGATTTTGTAACGCCTGGTGGCAATGTTCATTTAGCTTTGGCCTTTAATCCATCGCATCTAGAAATTGTTAACCCTGTTGTTATTGGCTCAGTCCGTGCGCGTCAAGACAGACGTGGTGATAAAGTCGGTGATACAGTTCTTCCGGTTACGATTCATGGTGACGCTGCTATTGCCGGTCAGGGTGTGGTTCAAGAAACTTTTAATATGTCACAAGCACGTGCATTTAAAGTTGGCGGAACGATACGTATCGTTGTCAATAATCAGGTTGGTTTTACAACGTCTAATCCTGCAGATACGCGCAGTGGTGAATATTGTACTGAAATAGCAAAAATGGTTTCAGCACCGATTCTTCATGTTAATGGCGATGACCCAGAAGCTGTTATCTTGGCAACACAAATTGCCCTTGATTATCGCAACGAATTTAAGCGCGATGTCGTTATCGACCTTGTTTGCTATCGTCGTCATGGTCACAATGAAGCTGATGAGCCTAGTGCAACGCAGCCATTGATGTACAAAAAAATTAAGAAACACCCAACACCTCGTCAACTCTATGCACAGCAACTTGATACTGAGGGTTCAATCAATTTAGATAAGTCGAATGAATTAACCTCTTATTATCGTAAATTGCTAGACGAAGGTCAGTGTACGGTTGAACAATGGCGACCTATGACAGAGCATTCTGTCGATTGGACTCCATACCTTGGCCATGAGTGGGACGATGATTACGATAAAGAAATTTCTGTTGAAAAGCTGAAAGAACTTGCCGGTAAATTGTCAACATATCCTGAGTCTCATCCTGTACAAGGTCGTGTTAAGAAGATATACGATGATCGCGTTAAAATGGCATCGGGTGAAAAATTACTCGATTGGGGGATGGCAGAAAACTTAGCTTATGCCTCGGTTGTTGATTTAGGTAAACGTGTTCGTATTACTGGGCAAGACTCTGGTCGCGGTACTTTTTTCCATCGTCATGCTGTTTTACATAACCAAGATGATGCTAGCAAATACTTACCTTTGCAAAATATTCGCGAAGGACAAGGTCCATTCGATATTCATGACTCAGTGTTGTCAGAAGTATCAGTGGTTGCCTTTGAATATGGCTATACCACAGCAGAGCCTGCAGGGCTTACTATTTGGGAAGCGCAATTTGGTGATTTTGCTAACTGTGCACAAGTAGTCTTTGACCAATTTATTAGTTCAGGTGAGCAAAAGTGGGGCCGTTTATGTGGTCTAACTATGTTGCTACCTCATGGCTATGAAGGTCAAGGTCCTGAGCATTCATCTGCACGATTAGAGCGCTTCTTACAACTTTGTGCCGATCATAATATGCAAGTTTGTGTGCCATCAACACCTGCGCAAGTATTTAATATGCTGCGTCGCCAAGTTGTTCGTCCTATGCGTCGTCCATTGGTTGTTATGTCGCCTAAGTCATTATTAAGACATCCTTTAGCGGTCTCTTCATTAGAAGAGCTATCGACGGGTGTGTTCCATAATGTCATTGGTGAAGTTGACGATATCGATCCGAAAAAAGTGACACGTGTCGTTTTTTGTAGTGGTAAAGTTTACTATGAATTACTTGATCAGCGTCGCAAGAGTGAGCAAGAAAATGTTGTTATCATTCGAATCGAGCAGCTATATCCATTTCCAGAAGAAGAGCTTCAAGCAGAGTTGGCCAAATACCAGCATGTTAAGCAATTCGTTTGGTGTCAGGAAGAACCGCAAAACCAAGGTGCATGGTATTGTTCACAGCATCACTTTAGAGCGGCAATACCTGAAGGTACTTATTTGACATATGCTGGTCGTAAGGCCTCTGCAGCACCAGCTGTAGGTTATATGTCTGTCCATGTAAAAGAACAACAAGCGCTAGTCAATGACGCGCTATCTGTTGAAGACTAGTGAGTAAGGAATAAAATAAATGACAACCGAAATTAAGGTTCCCGTTTTACCTGAATCTGTTGCTGATGCAACCGTAGCTACTTGGCATGTTCAAGTAGGTGATAAAGTTTCACGTGACCAAGTATTAGTAGATATTGAAACTGACAAAGTTGTGCTTGAAGTACAAGCTGTCGTTGATGGAGTGATCACTGAGATTTCTCAAGCCGAAGGCGCAACAGTATTAGGCGAGCAAGTAATTGCAATCCTCACTGAAGGCGATGCAGCAGCTGATGTTTCAGCTCCTGCAGCGGCAAAACCTGCAGCAGCGGCAAAATCAGCTCCTGCAGCGGCAACAGCAGTGAAAGTTATCGACATCATCGTACCGGTTTTACCTGAGTCTGTTGCTGATGCAACAGTTGCTACTTGGCATGTTGCTGAGGGTGATACAGTTTCTGTTGACCAAAACTTGGTTGATATCGAAACGGATAAAGTTGTTCTAGAAGTTGTTGCTCAAGACAATGGTGTGATTGGTAAGATAATCCACGTCGAAGGCGACACGGTATTAGGTTCACAAGTTATTGGCCAACTTAATGCGGGCGCAACAGCAAGTGCTCCTGCAGCTACTTCAGAAGATGCGATTAGCTCTGATGAATTAGCTAGCCCTTCTGTTCGTCGTTTAATGACAGAAAAAGGCTTAACAGCTGCTAATGTTAGAGGTACAGGTAAAGGTGGACGTATTTCTAAAGAAGATGTTGAAGCAGCGGCTAATAAACCTGCAGCTCCAGCTCCAGCGGCAAAAACTGCTGCTGCGACCCCTGTTGCACAAGATTTAGGCGAACGTACTCAAAAGCGTGTACCTATGACACGTTTACGCAAGACAATTGCCAAACGTTTATTAGAAGCTAAAAACTCAACGGCAATGCTAACAACGTTTAACGAAGTTAACATGAAGCCAATTATGGATCTTCGTAAGCAATATAAAGATCTTTTTGAGAAGACGCATGATACGCGTTTAGGCTTTATGTCATTTTATGTTAAAGCGGTTACTGAAGCATTGAAACGCTTTCCAGCGGTTAATGCATCAATCGATGGTGACGATATTGTTTATCATAACTTTTTTGACATCTCAATTGCTGTTTCTACGCCGCGTGGCTTAGTAACACCAGTATTACGTGATGCAGATCAATTAGGTATGGCAGCGATTGAAAATGGTATTCGTGACTTAGCAATAAAAGGTCGCGACGGAAAGCTTTCAATTGAAGATATGACCGGCGGTAATTTCACGATTACTAACGGTGGTGTTTTTGGTTCATTACTTTCAACTCCTATTTTAAACTTACCGCAAGCGGCTATTTTAGGTATGCATAAGATCCAAGACAGACCTATGGCTGTTGATGGAAAAGTTGAAATACTTCCTATGATGTACTTAGCACTTTCTTATGATCATCGTTTAATTGATGGTAAAGAATCTGTTGGCTTTTTAGTGGCAATTAAAGACTTGTTAGAAGATCCAACACGTCTACTTCTTGATATATAATCGAGAAGTTTAAATCTTTTGATTTAGACTATAGTATTAGCTCTGGGGACTTTGTTCCTTAGAGCTTTTATACTATAATCGATCAACTTTTTTCGATGATAGCTAATTTTATTTATATTTATGATTAAAATTAAGATTTTACTTATATTTATGACTAAGAACAGCTGTCATTATCATTCACAGATAAATGGAAATACACCATGAATTTGCATGAGTATCAAGCGAAACAATTATTCGCTGAATATGGTTTACCAGTTTCTGAAGGTTTCGCTTGCGATACACCTCAGGAAGCGGCAGAAGCGGCTGATAAAATCGGCGGCACTATGTGGGTTGTTAAAACTCAAGTTCACGCGGGCGGTCGCGGTAAAGCTGGCGGCGTTAAGCTAGTTAAATCTAAGCAAGAAATCAAAGATTTTGCTCAAAACTGGTTAGGTAAGAACTTAGTTACTTACCAAACTGACGCTAACGGTCAGCCAGTTGCTAAAATTTTAGTAGAAAGCTGTACAGATATTGCTAACGAATTATACCTTGGTGCTGTTGTTGACCGCGCTAGTCGTAGAGTAGTATTCATGGCCTCTACTGAAGGCGGTGTTGATATTGAGAAGATTGCTGAAGAAACGCCTGAGTTAATTCACCAAGCTGAAATCGATCCACTTGTTGGTGCTCAACCGTACCAAGCTCGTGAATTAGGTTTTAAGTTAGGTTTAAACCCGACGCAAATGAAGCAATTTGTTAAGATCTTTTTAGGTCTTGCAAAAATGTTTGAAGATTTCGATTTTGCCTTATTAGAAATCAACCCGTTAGTTATTACTGACGAAGGTAATCTTCACTGTTTAGACGGTAAAATTGGTATCGATGGTAATGCTTTATACCGTCAACCTAAAATGCGTGCGTTCCATGATCCATCTCAAGAAGATGAACGTGAAGCTCATGCTGCACGTTTTGAATTAAACTACGTAGCCTTAGACGGTAACGTTGGTTGTATGGTTAACGGTGCAGGCCTAGCAATGGGTACTATGGATATCGTTAATTTACACGGCGGCAAGCCAGCTAACTTCCTAGATGTTGGCGGCGGAGCAACGAAAGAACGTGTTTCTGAAGCATTCAAAATCATTCTTTCTGACGACAACGTTAAAGCTGTTTTAGTTAACATCTTTGGTGGCATCGTACGTTGTGACATGATTGCTGAAGGTATTATCGCTGCAGTTAAAGATGTAGGCGTTAAAGTACCTGTAGTTGTACGTTTAGAAGGTACAAATGCTGAAGAAGGTCGTGAAGTTCTTAAAAAATCTGGCTTAGATATCATTGCTGCTGAGTCATTAACTGATGCAGCGACTAAAGTTGTAGCAGCTGCGGAGGGCAAATAATGTCTATCTTAATTAATAAAGATACTAAAGTAATCTGTCAAGGTTTTACCGGTGGTCAAGGTACATTCCATTCAGAACAAGCACTTGAATACGGTACACAAATGGTCGGTGGCGTAAGCCCAGGTAAAGGCGGTCAAACGCATTTAGGCCTACCAGTATTTAACACAGTACGTGAAGCTGTAGAAGCAACTGGCGCAACAGCAACAGTTATTTACGTTCCAGCTCCTTTCTGTAAAGATGCAATTTTAGAAGCAATTGATGCAGGCATCGAGCTTATCGTTACTATCACTGAAGGTATTCCTACTTTAGATATGGTTGACGTTAAAGCTAAGCTTGATCAATCTGGCGTTCGTATGATCGGTCCTAACTGCCCAGGTGTTATTACTCCTGGCGAAACTAAGATTGGTATCATGCCTGGTCACATCCACAAGCCTGGTAAAGTAGGTATTGTTTCACGTTCTGGTACGTTAACGTACGAAGCCGTTAAGCAAACAACTGATGCAGGTTTTGGCCAATCTACTTGTGTAGGTATTGGTGGTGACCCGATCCCAGGAACTAACTTCATCGACGTATTGGAAATGTTCCAAAATGATCCACAAACTGAAGCAATTGTAATGATTGGTGAAATTGGCGGAACTGCTGAAGAAGAAGCTGCTGAATATATCAAAGCACACGTTACTAAGCCTGTTGTATCTTACATTGCTGGTGTTACTGCACCAGAAGGTAAGCGTATGGGTCACGCTGGCGCGATTATCGCCGGTGGTAAAGGTACTGCTGATGAGAAATTTGCAGCATTAGAAGCGGCTGGTGTTAAAACTGTTCGTTCTTTAGCTGATATCGGCGTAGCACTTAAAGAGAAAACAGGTTGGTAAGCTAGCGCTGCTAATTTGTAATTCTTAATAAAAACCCGCATTCTTGCAAAGAGAGTGCGGGTTTTTTATTAATACGTGTTGTGCTTAATATTCAGATAATTCAATGCAACTGAATATTTTTCCTGAATGTAGGGAACAACATTAAACCATTCAACATCAAGCGACAGTAATCTAATATTACTTTCATATAAACAGATATCAGTTAAACCTTACCATATTATTTTTCTCTTTTTAAAATACTTAATGCATTGTTCATTGCAGTCTTAATAGACTCTCTTGCTTGAATATGTATTGAGATATAGCGTAAATGCACTCATCCATCACTAAGTGTAAATCAATTTTTTCTCAAAAATTATCAAGTAGTTTATTTCGAACATCTTTGTTTTTATTCCATTATCGTCATGCTGAATTTATTTCAGTATCCACTATCGTCATGCTGAATTTATTTCAGTATCTGGGCTTTGAATTGTTAATGTCGAGATCCTGAAACAAGTTCAGGATGACGGAGTACGGATTCAGGATGACGGAGGTTGGGTTCAGGATGATGGCGTTTGAGTGCATGCTGAATTTATTTCAGTATCCACTATCGTCATGCTGAATTTATTTCAGTATCTGGGCTTTGAATTGTTAATGTCGAGATCCTGAAACAAGTTCAGGATGACGGAGTACAGGTTCAGGATGACGGAGTACTGATTCAGGATGACGGAGGTTGGGTTCAGGATGATGGCGTTTGAGTGGATACTGAATTTATTTCAGTATCCACTCTCGTCATGCTGAATTGGGCTTTGAATTGTTAAGGTCGAGATCCTGAAACAAGTTCAGGATGACGGTGTATGGATTCAGGATGACTAAGTACGGGTTCAGGATAACGGAGGTTGGGTTCAGGATGATGAAATTTGGGGTCATGATGACGGAGCTTGAGTTCATGCTGAATTTATTTAAATATCGATTCTCGTCAAATTAGAAGGACACTCACTTTAATTTACCAGCTTTGACTTTGTTAAAGGGTTTGATTTTCAGGAGGCTGACTACTCCCAAAGAGGGTGAACGCCGAAGCCTCTTTGAGCTCAAAGAGCGCTTTTGCATAAACTAGCTTTAAACCATATCGTAACCCCCAAGCCGTCATTCCATAATTGTTTTATACGGAACTTGTCAGATAACTAGTATGTTAATTAAGTCGTCCAATGTTATATCCTATTTTTATTATTAACATCAATAATTACACTAAGGTTGTTAACTGTTATTTAATTATGTGTTAACATTTTTGCTCTATTGAAGGGAATTCGATACGACAAAGATTGTTTAATTCTATTTCCCTTCTAAATTTTAAAAGGAAAGTAAAATTGAAGTATGTAAATCTAGTGATGATAAGCGTTTCTTTATGTTTATTAACAGCATGTTTAGAAGTAGAAAACGACAATAATAACGAAGATGTAGTGCAAGCAATCCAAGCACAAAATGAAATTCTTAGTGGCACTAACAATTCTATCAATCCTGGTACTCCTGCCGCTTCTGTTGCATTAACGGGTATCGTTGTTAATGCATTAGATAATCAAGCCGTATCAGCCACGAACATTACAATTATTGCCGCTGATGTTGTCCTCGTCGATAGCGTTAGCTTCAACGGTGGCGAGTTTAAACTAGAAAACCTTCCTGCTAATTCTGATATTGAAATGATTATTGAAAGTAGCAATAATGAATTTTTATCACGTGCATATTTCATTAATACGGGTCATTCAAATGCAGTCAATACGGCCAATGATTTTGGTCAATTTGAAGTTTCTACAGCTAAAGATATGCAAATAACTGTTATTAATAAAACATCAGGATTGCCTCTTACTGGATTAGCGTTTAAAGCTTCATCTCATTACGGTACTAGTTCAAGGTCAAATAAGTATCAACACCAATCGACTTATAATGAAGCCAATGGCGTTTACCATATCACCATACCAAAGTTTCTCAATATTATGGTTAGAGCCAACTTAGATCTCAATCAAGATGGTGAAATAGATTATAACCCTGAGTTAAATAACAACATTAATAGCAATGATTTATATTTTTTATCATCAAATACTGATGAATCATTAACGCTTTATGTTGAAGAAAAAATGCCGTTAAAAGAGATTGAATTTCGCATTACAATGATTGATGCAAGTGCGAATGTTATTTTAGGTGCTGAGTTATTCTCTACAGACTCTGCGGGTACACAGACGACTTCTACTTTTGATGCTGCAACAGAACAGTATGTGATTTCAGCAATGTTTGGCGATTACTCACGAGTAGAAATCCCTTCATTTATGGCAAACGATATCTCTTATCAAAGTGCTTCAATATCACTGAATAAGAACGATGATGACAGCTTAAGAGTCAACATTTCAGGTGCTTTAGAAAACTGTTGTTATAATATCGCTAATACTGATGTTGTTGAGTTAGCGGTTATGCCAAGAGTTGTTACTAATGATAGCTCTTCTTTAGAGGTCGTTATTGCGGCAAATGAAGTAAATTATATCGATAAAAGTTTCAGTGTATTCTACTCTCAAGCTATTACCGCATCAGCAAGTAGCCTATCACTTACTAATACTTCTGGTTTTACCGTTGTTAAAGGTAATGATTCATCGACTGATGTTATTTTACCCGGTACTACAGTTGTTAGTGGCATGGTAGATATTCCTGTTTCATTTGAGATGAGTTTAAATGACACCAAACTTACGATTACGCCGGTTAACTCTTTGCCTAAAAGTCAAAATTACCAATACAATGTCGGTAACTTAGTTGTGAAGTCTACAGAAAAATCTGTCGATGTTAATAATGATTCACTTTCGTTTTATATCGAAAATAATGATGACTTTGATATTAATGACGTACATTTAGATAACAATAATTTTACCAGCAACGGAAATGCGATTACTCTCTCCAATTCAGCGGGTGATAGTTCTTCGCCTTCAAATTATGATCGCAGTGTTTATTTATATCTACCATCATCAATTGAAACGTTACAAAGCTTTTCAATGCGTCTTTACTCGGTAACAGAAGACGGTGTCAGTTATAATTCAGTAAGAAATTTTACTCTTGTTAGAGATAGTAATACTTATAATGTTTCACCATTGGGACTAGTCAAACTTGCTGAAAATGAAACATTAATTACCGAAAGTCTTCAAACGTCGATTGAAACAGGAACCGCTCAATCAGACAATCAGAAAGTTTACCGCGCCTCAACGTCTATATACGCTTCTGATGATTTAGATAGCTCGGAAAATAGTTTAACGTTTGAATATGCTTATCAAACAAAAGCGGGTGACATTGTTACGGGTACTATTAATATCCCGGTACAATAAATATCAGTGATGATTATTTTATATCAGTAAGTTTAGTCTGATTAATTCACCTTTAAAACCCGCTATCTAGCGGGTTTTTTATTTTAAAGCTAGCTTGTCTTGTCGCCGCTTTAGTCTTGTGAATAAAACACTAGGTCAGAGTGAAAAATATTACGTGTTGTTCATTGCGTAAGTCTCTAATATGCAACCTAGAGAATGAAAAGGTAGGCCTATGACTAAACCACGACTCGCATGGCGAAGTCATGCCTAAGCTAAAACGAGTATCACGTGACCGGTCTAGTTAATCGAACAGCAGGCTTTTATGTTTAAATTTTGCCCCGATTGTTAACCTTTTGCGATATTGTTATGTGCCACTAGATAGCTATTATATCTGACTGAGCAAAGTATGCCGGGCCGCATTTTAAGGTTTTACTTGTCATTTTACCCGCCAATTTATATTATGGTCCTATCGAATAGGCTCTGCATAAGTAAAGTTTTCAAGAAAAACAAGGAGGTCGTTACCAAAAGGATTATACTTTATAAGCATTAATTTGAAGGTGGTAGTCTAAGTGAAGGTAATATTCAGTCTTTATTTTTTACTTATTGGTATATGCTTCATTTTGATGGTATCTCCAAATGTACTTGCTCACTCAATAGTTACACCTACTAATATTTCATATGAAAATTCAGCCATTAATCCAAAGCATAGTTCTCTAGTACAGCCTAAAACTCTCCACTACAATTTTGCTTCTATTGAATTACTGATTGAACAAGAAGTCGGTCGGATTGTTTTACCTCAAATTTATAAAAATATAGGGATAGATATTACTATTACGCCTTTACCTGCTAAAAGAGCGGAATTGTTAGCGAGTATCGGGCAAAGTGATGGCGAAATAATGAGAATTTGGTCCTACGCAGATGAGAACAAAGAAATGATCAGAGTTCCTACTCCTTATTATTCTTTGCAAACTATGCCATTTAGCCTCGCAAGTAAGCAGCTCAATATTGTCAGTAAAGATGATTTAAAAAAATATAAATTGGCCAAAATTAGAGGTGTAAAACACACCGATAATATAACGAATGGCTTAAGTAATGTTGTCGAAATGAATAGTACTGAAAATATGTTTAAAATATTACAAAGTGGTCTAGTTGATGTTGCCTTGACCAATACTATAGACGGTCAGCTAATCTTGAAAAGGTTGGGTTACCAAGACATAATTCCTGCAAAAAAGCCATTAGCTGTTTTTCCTCTTTATCATTATATACATCAGAAAAATAAAAAATTGGTTGCTCTTATTAACCAAGAAATAATGCGTCTTCAACAAAGTGGTGAATTAGAAACGTTAATTGCCTTAGCTGAAAAGCAAGTCATCAGTTTAAACTACCAATGATTGCTATACGCAAACTCTGTTAATTACTATCGTTCTTAAATCCTTTCTCAATACAACTCACTAACGTCTTCATTTTATGTTTTTTTTGCCGATGTGGTGGTATCCTGATGTGCTTATTTTTAAGATAATTAAATAACTTTAAAAGGATGTAAAATGAAATTTTCATTAAAAATTCCAATAATATTGATGCTTCTTATCAGTAGCTCTGCCTTCTCTGCTAATGAAGTATTGATCAATGCGCAGCAAGTCAATAAACAGTGTTTATCGAAGCAATGGCATAAAAAAAATCTACTACAACTCAAAGAAGATAAATTTACCCTTGAAAACAAAGCAGATAAAGAAGCTTTAGCATTACAATTACTGGCTTGTTTAGCAAGCCCAGATGCTGAAATAAGAGATGGTGTCGCTTTTGAAGCATTAAGTTATTGGTTGCGAAACGAACACCTTAGCCAAGCAATACATATTAAAATGTTTAACTACTTAACTCGTGTTTTAGAATCGAAAGTAACTGACACCTTTGGTGTCTATCAGTCATTCTCAATCTTGGTATTAGCTGAAGTGGTTCGTGTCGATAGGCACTCACCTTTTTTAACCGTTGACCAAAGAGACTATTTAGTTAATGTGGGTACAAGTTTTTTAGCTAATATAAAAGATTATCGCGGTTTTTCAGCTAAAACTGGCTGGCAACATAGTATCGCTCATGCTGCAGACCTTATGCTGCAATTGGCGTTAAACCCTAAAGTTAACAAAGCGCAACTCGATAAGATACTGGTCGCTTTAGCCAGCCAAATTACTGCTAATGATCAACATTCATATATTCAAGGAGAGGCAAAACGTATCGCTATGGCTGTTATATATGTTTTTTTACGAGAACAATACTCTGCTGATGATTTTAACCTTTGGCTTATTAAAGTGGTTGATCCTGCTCCTTTTAATCAATGGCAAGATGTTTATCAAAGTGAACAAGGATTAATTAAATTACATAACACACAGAGTTTTTTATATGCGTTATATGCCACAATAAAACCCAGTAAGAATAAAGTATTAACTGAAATGTCTACCTATTTAGAGCAAGTGATTAAAGCGACTAAATAACGTCAATTTGTATGGTTTAATGGTAATTTCAATCAATATAAAAGCAAAGACAACTATTATCATCAATGATTTTCGTAATAACAACAATAGCTAAACTCACGGAGTGAGCGTTTAATGAATACTAGAATTAATAAGAATACTTATATAATCAAAGAGCATGTTGGCCTATTTAAAGCGGCAAATAATTACGACATTTATGATCCTGAAACAGGGGATATCATCATGGAATGTCGAGAGCCTAATTTAGGCTTTTTTACTAAAATGCTGCGTTTCACTGACTACAAAACCATGACACCTTTTGATGTTCAAATACGTACGCCTGACGATCAGCGTATCATCCGAATTCAGCGTGGTATCTCTTTATTTATTTCAAAAGTAACTGTTTTTGATTGTGACGGTAATGCGGTTGGTTACTTTAAACAAAAATTATTTTCAATCGGTGGAAAATTCGATATCTTTGATAACCAAGACCAACTTGTCTGTCAGTTAAAGGGCAACTGGGTTGGTTGGAATTTTCGCTTTATGGATGGCAATGATGAACTTGCTCATATATCGAAAGAATGGGGTGGCATAGGTAAAGAGTTATTTACCAGTGCAGACAATTACGCATTAGAAATTTCTGCTGATGTTCCTGAAGAACACCCGATTAGAAAGCTGATCCTTGCTGCCGTAATGTGTATTGATATGGTTTTAAAAGAATAATGCTAAGAGGAAACATTTAACAATGGCTGTTATTACTTTTGTGAGTCAACTTGCCCACCAAGAGCAGGATGCTTGGTTAGCGCTATTATCAACTAAGCTGCCAAATGAAGCAATTAAGCTTGATAAAGACTTGTCTGTTGAGCAAAAGCTTCAATGCGAAATCGCTATTGTTGCTAATCCAGATGCTGATATATTGTCTCAATACCCCAAACTTATATGGGTACAGAGCCTATGGGCAGGGGTCGATGCGCTAGTTTCGCAATTAAGTGATAATAAACCAACGCCAAGTTTTAAACTCGTGCGTTTAATTGATCCAATATTAGCGCAAACCATGAGTGAGGCGGTCTTAACTTGGGTGCTTTATTTACATCGTGATATGCCAAAATACTTACAACAACAAAAATCAGCGCAGTGGCTACAACATCGCTATTTACTGCCACAAGAGCGCACCTTAGGTATTTTAGGTTTAGGTGAATTAGGTAAGTTGAGCGCGTTACGTTTACATGATAATGGCTTTAATGTGCTTGGTTGGAGTCAAAGTGATAAGTTAATTAATGGCATTACATGCTATTCAGGAGACGAGGGGTTAGTGACTATGGTTAGGCAAACAGATATTTTAATTTGTTTACTACCACTTACTTCAGCGACCTACCAACTCATCAACGATGATCTGCTGACAAACCTACCGCAAGGCGCCAGTATTATTAACTTTGCTCGAGGGGGTATCGTCGCTAATCACGACCTTATTAATCACTTAGCCAATGGCAATCTTGAACATGCAATTCTAGATGTTTTTGAACAAGAGCCTTTAGATAAAAGTGATGATTTATGGTCGAATGAAAAAATAACGGTTCTTCCTCATATTTCTGCGCCGACACATTTTGAAAGTGCAGGTGAAATAGTGACCAAAAATATTAAACAATATCGAAGTAACGACCAGATACCTTTTTATATTGACTGGACTAAAGGCTATTAATACTTTTGATTAACGACTTACTATTACCATCATTTTTGACGGCAATAGTAAGCTATTATTGAGCCGTGAGTCTGACTAATGCGACTTAGCCATCGGCATTAATCGTCGCAATAAGTTCGGCAAGGCAAGCTTCATTTTGATCATGTGGAACTTGACAGGTTCCCGCCGCATTATGCCCACCACCATTGTATTTCAACATAAGTTCACCGACATTTGTTTTTGCACTGCGATCAAAAATAGATTTACCGGTAGCAAAAACAGTATTTTGTTTTTTAAGCCCCCACATAACATGAATTGAAATATTACATTGTGGAAATAAGGCATAAATAACAAAACGATTACCCGAGTAAATAATTTCTTCTTCTCTTAAGTCAAGCACAACTAAGTTATTGTGTACGGTTGCACAGCGCTTAATTTGCTCTTTAAATTTTTCTTCATGTTCAAAATAAAGATCGGTGCGTTCCTTAACATCAGGGAGTGCGAGTAATTGGTCAATGTTGTGATCTTTACCAAAATCAATTAAGTCCATCATCAGTTCATAGTTCGAAATCCGAAACTCTCTGAAACGGCCTAAACCTGTGCGTGAGTCCATAATGAAATTAAGTAATTCCCATCGCTTGGCATGCAAAACTTCTTCTTTATTAAATTGTGCTGAATCACCTTTATCTACCGCTTCCATCATGCTTGTCCAACTTGCGGGGAAAGTTTCTAGGCCACCGTAGTAGTCATAAACAACGCGAGCAGCTGAAGGCGCATCAGGGTCGATAACATGGTTATCTCGTTTTTTATTACGAAGTGTTTCACTATGATGGTGATCAAAAGCGATATGAACACCGTCAACATAAGGTAAGTTGGTGGAAATATCATCTGGCCCAACCGCTATCTTTCCGTCTTGCATATCTTTGGGGTGAACAAAGAGAATACCGTCAACTAAATTAATATGTTTGAGTAAAATAGCACAAACTAAACCATCAAAATCACTACGTGTTACTAAACGGTATTTTTTATTATCCGACATTTATTATCTCCATTATATAGATTTTTACACTCTGTTATTTAACACTATATTGTTTATATAAGCATAATTAAAGTAGATTAATGCGCGGAATCAACTTTAAGGTTAAATAAAGTGCTTTATGTGTGGATTATTTTATTTATGATTCTTTTATCTCGATTCTATTTGAAAAGTTTATGCCTAGGTTTAATTTTCTATTTATTGATCTCGCATTAACCTAATGAACAAACCAAGCTGTTAGTCATTTCAGACCAGTTAGCATCCTCCTGCACGGCTTCTTTTAAAATAATGACTTGTGAGCGGCTCTATATTTTTGCTTAATACAAGGATAATCTTACTGGAATAGCTTTATGAGTCTCTGCAAAACTTGTTATATCTGCTTGGACGTTATTCATACCTAATTGGGAGAATATACAAGATATTGTATGATTTGAGAGATTGATAATGGCTACGTTTCTGATAAGAAATAGAATGTTGAGTATAGCTTAGATTGAGCAAAGCACCGAAAAATTTAAGTAAAGTAGGAAAAAAGAAACAATTGAATATCGTTGCATTTTTCCTATTTATTTTGAGGTTATGCGGCATTTAACCAATGAGAACGTTGACTATATGGCCGCATTATATATTGATCTATTATCCCGCTTCGGTTGCTAATATTTCGCGAATATTTATTGTTTGCTGATATTGTACAAAATTCATTTCTTGTGACGTTCTGGCAAGTACAGCCATGCGATCGGCGAGCTCATTACCTTCAATATTCGCGTGACCTTTAACATGAGTAATAGCAATATGTTTTTTAATTTCTTGATAGAGTGTATAGCAAACCTTGACTAACTCTGGATTTTTAATCGCTTCGCCATTTGCTTTTTTCCAACCTTTATTTTTCCATCCTGTTGCCCATTTCGTGATGCTGTCGATGGAGTATTTTGAATCAGACAGTACTTGAATGGTTCTACCAGGATTAGCTTCAATATAAGCTTTCGCCAATTTAAAGGCTTGTAACATACCAATTAACTCAGCGGTGTTATTAGTACCATTGGCGTTATAGGCACCATACCAAAGGCTATGAATTTCACCTTGATGATAAACAGCGACACCAGTCCCTGATTTTCCAGGGTTGGGCGAACACGCACCATCACAATAAATATCGATATTAGCTTTAGTGACTTCACGATCGCTGCGTACTGTGCTGCCAGCAGGTTTTGCTGAAGCTGTTGCTCGACTCAATGATGAACTTGCGGTTTTAGCCGCAGCGGGGTATTCAGCTCCGTTGCGTGGTGGTGTTTTTAAGGATCGCTGGGTTAATGCTTTGGTGTAAGTTGACTTAAAAGCGGCTTCTGCTTCAACTTGTGAAGGAAACCCCATAAATTGAGCATCAGCACGCCCTGATGTTACGGATTGAACCGTTGTCCAGTTGTCAAAGACACCTGTTTTTGATCCTTTCCAAACCACGTAATATTTTTTACTCATTATGCTACTCAGTTTATTTTAGTTTGTTCTTGGCAGATAACGACCATATTAATAAAACGATACCAGCGATAAAAAATGGAATACTCAGCATTTGCCCGGTATTTAACGCCCAAATCGACTCATAAGCAGCTTGTTTAACTTTTACTGACTCAATTAAAAATCGAGCGGTGAAGGTTAATATTAAAAATAAGCCTAATAATGAACCCTTAGGCGTTTTATCTTTTGATTTTTTATAGATAAAGAAGAGAATAATAAAAATCAGTAAATACGCAATCGCTTCATAAAGTTGCGCAGGGTGGCGAGGTATATTATCAATACGCGCGAAAATAATAGCCCAAGGCGCATCACTGGCAACGCCTAATATTTCAGAGTTAACAAAGTTAGCTGAACGAACAAATACACCAAAGAGTGCGGTACAAATAGCTAATCGGTCGAGCAGCCATAAATAGTTTTCTTGATACTTTCTTGCGTATATACCTAATGCAATAATAAGTCCTAAACCGCCGCCATGGCTAGCAAGACCACCTTCCCAAATGGCCAGTATCTTTAAAGGATTAGCAAAGTAATATTGAGGATCGTAAAAAAAACAATGGCCTAAGCGAGCACCAATAATTATACCAAATACAGAATACATCAGTAAGTTGTCCAGAGCCTCTAGGTTTTTGTGCTCTGTTTGATACACCCATTTCATCACCTGTAAACCCGATATGATAGCGGCAGCAAATAGCGCGCCATACCAATGAACGCTTAAAGGACCTATAGAAAGTAAAACTGGATCAATATCCCAAATAAAATGTTGCAATGAAAAAACCTTATTTATACGTATGCAGTGATTGAGTTGTTGATGAACAACAACCATAAAGTCGCTATTATGTCAGTCAATTAGCGATAAAACGAGAGCAAAGTTGTAATGAAAAATTATAGTTTAGGTAAGAGCGAACTCCAGTCATCACGATTAATCTATGGTTGTATGCGAATTGCAGGTGATCAATCAGTTAATGATATCGATAAAGGCAAACGTGCGGTGCAGAGCGCGATTGATGCAGGCTACAATCATTTTGATCATGCTGACATTTATGGTGGAGGGGCAAGTGAACAATTATTTGGTGAATTGTTAAAGCAATTACCGCACTTGCGAGAAAAGATGATCCTTACCTCCAAAGCAAGTATTCGTCCAAAAAACAATGAAAATACTTATGCGCCAACACGCTATGATTTTAGCAAAGCATATATTTTATCGAGTGTAGAAGGTTCTTTAAAGCGTTTGCATACTGAGCAACTCGATCTTTTCTTATTACATCGCCCTGATTATTTATTTGATATTAATGAAGTCGCCGAAACCTTTAAACAACTCAAAGACAGCGGTAAAGTTGCGCATTTTGGCGTAAGTAACTTTAAACCCTCACAAGTAGCGATGTTACAAAGTGCATTAGATTTACCGTTATTGGTGAATCAGATAGAAATTAATATTCATAATGTTGATGCGTTAAATGACGGAACTTTGGATCAATGTCAACAAGATAAACTATCGCCAATTGCCTGGTGCCCGTTAGGTGGTGTTGCCTACTCTGCATGGGGGAATACCTTTTCAGTTGAAGATGAACAACGTATCGCCGAGGAGTTAACTTCGCAAGCACAAGTGTATAACTGTCAACCTTGGCAAATTATTCTTGCTTGGTTACTAAAACACCCCGCGAAGATATTTCCTATTATTGGTTCGACCACACCAGAACGAATTATTGCTGCAAAAGTAGCACTAGAACTCAATTATAGCCGTGAAGATTGGTATCGATTATTTGAAGCGAGAAATGGTCAAGCTGTTCCCTAGCGAGGAAGGTGAATCGATATTGAATCGTTTTTCTCGCTAACTAAAGTCAGCGGGTAATTATACAACAGTATTTATTTATCCTTTATCGATAAAAATAGATTGATAAGCATGTTTTTTCTGCTACATTAGGCTTATTGAATAAATTTAGGTTATAAGTTTTATGTTAGCGCATCATAGGATCAGCAAAGTAAGTAAAATAGTTAGGGCACTCGTTGCGCTATTTGTTGTTATGCAAGTTTTCAGCTTTACGTTTTTATTACTATTTGGGGTTAATAATGAAGGCACCTTTGAGCTAACTGACAATTTTTCATTTATTTCTTCAGCGGCCAATATCGACTTTTCAGGTAGCTGGGAAAATTTAGCGTTAGCCTTAACCGATGAAGGTTTTAACGCTTTGCTTATACTAGGCAGTGCAGATTTGTTGCCAAGCCTTTTAATTTATTGGTCTTTGTTTAAGTTATTTGGTTTATATCAGCAGGGTTTAGTATTCACTGTCGCCAATATTCAATGCATTAAAAATATTGGTACTGTGCTATTAGCTTGGATTGCCTTAAAGCTTCTTTATCCGATAGTGGTGACCTTAGTATTACGATTTTCAGGAGCTTCTAATACGTTATCGTTATACATAAGCTTAGGCTCTGATGAGTTAAGATTTTTATTAATTGGTTTAGTGATATACGTGATAGCTTGGATAATGAGCGAAGCGACTAGCTTGCATCAAGAGCAGGAGTTAGTTATCTAGTGGCTATGATTATAGAACTGGACGTTATGCTAGCAAAACGTAAAATGAAATTAAACGATCTTGCTTTGTCAGTAGGCATAACGCCACAAAACTTATCTGTACTTAAAAGTGGTCGAGCAAAAGCGATACGGTTTTCAACGCTTGAAGCCATTTGCCAAACACTAGATTGTCAGCCAGGCGATATTTTACTTTATGAAAAAGATCAATAAACAAGGAATGAAGATGAACAAATCTATAGCGATAATGATTACCTGTGGAGCCTTAGTGAGTCACCTAGTAAGCTTTTCGGCAATAGCAACTGATGAGGAATCGTATGCTTTTGTTGGTTTTGGTCTAAGCCATTTTGATAATTTAGCTAACTTAGCCTTAAGTGAGACTGAAATTGATCTTGTTCCTGAAGTTTATCTTGGTGTAGGTAAGCGTTATCAATTGAATGACGACTGGCAGCTAGCGACAGAGGTTTCAATTCATTATGCCAAAGCACATTTTAGTGGCTTAGCTGAAAATGTTGACGCCAATCATTTATCTAAAGAACGGCAAGTTTCTTCGGGTAATTATCAATCACTGGGATTATGGGCAACTTCTCGTTTTAACTATGTTAGCTTAAGTGATAATGTCTCACCATTTATTGAACTAGCCCTTGGCGCGGTGCAAACGAACCAGAGTGCACTTTTTGGTGAAGAAAAAAATCAGCAAATTGCTTATAAAGCAATCGCTGGTCTAGAGTTTGAGGTAGCTGAAAAAATGACTTTTTCTATTGGCGTTGGTCTTTCAGACAACGATGACCACCTGTAAATAAGTTGATACTATTATTGGTATCGCTAAGATTGAGCTGCCTTGTTGGTGGCTTTTTTTCTGTCTTTAATATAGTAAAACCAAGTTACTGCAAAGAGTATGGCAATAAAGGGCATACTCGTAAGAACTACTGTATGCCAACCCGCTTTAAATAAAACCCAACCAGCGAGTAACGATGCAGTTGCTTGTAAACCAAAAATAATAAAGTCATTAATTGCTTGTACTTTGTGTCGTTCACTCGGCTTATAACTTTGCGGCAGTAAGGTTGTTCCGGTCAAAAATAAAAAATTCCAACCTATGCCTAATAAAATCAGTGCCCACCAATAGTGCATAACCTGCTCGCCAGAAAGCGCCACAACAGCGACTAACGCATAAATCACTGTGCCAATTAACATTAAGCTTTTCAAGCCGATTCTTTTTACTAACCAAGCGGTAAAAAGTGAAGGGATAAACATCGCGGCAATATGGCTTTGAATTACCCATTTTGTCTCGTGTAAACTATGACCGCTCATCTGGTGCATGCTCAAGGGGGTTGCTGTCATTAAGTAACTCATTAAGGCAAAACCAATGGCCGCTGATAATATTGCAATAATAAAAATAGGTTGTTTGATAATTTCACTCAATGGGCGAGTGTCGCCCACTTGTTGATGAGATTCAATCTGGGTGTTTTTAAAATTCAGCATAATAATCATCGCACAAACGATTAATCCGGCTAACACTAAAAATGAGCCAGCATATCCATAGGGAGATGCTAACCAATCTTTCGCGACTACGGCTATTTCAGGGCCTAGAAAAGCGGAAAAAATGCCACTTAGCATTAAAATCGACAACACGGTTGGAATATCTTTATCGTCCTTAATACTCTCAATTGCTGCAAAACGTAATTGCTGGATAAATGAGGTACTAATACCAAAGAGTAAACCAGCAAAGACAAAGAGTTCAAAGTTAGCAATAAGTGCAGAGACCATTGCCGTTAAGGTCGCAACTAAACCAACACTATAGCCGGTAAAAATCGCAAAGCGGCGACCTTTATTTTTTGCCAACATAGCCGCGGGAATAGCACCACAGGCTACCCCTAAAATCATCACGGTAACGGGTAGGGTCGCTAAAGAAGGATCACTTGCCATACGGGTCGACAATATACCGCCAATAAAAACAATCACCGGTGATGCCGCCATAACAAGGGGTTGGGCAATAAAAAGCAGCCAAATGTTTTTAGGTAAAGTGAAATATCGTGATAAGAAAAAAGCGCTGACAATGAGTAAGGCTAAGGTAATAAAAATATTGGATAACATAGCGATTCGTTTTGATAATTATTCTTGGACTATCATAGCGTATTATTTTTAGTGACGAGAGAATAATTTATCTTGGTTTTTATGCTTCAACTGATAAACTGCCTGCGTTGAAAATTAGCTAAACATTGTTTTAAGGTTGTTATGAAATTTAGTCCACTGGTTCAAGAATTAATCAACTCACTTAAATGTTTACCGGGTGTTGGCGCTAAATCGGCGCAGCGTATGGCGTTTCATTTACTTGAACGTAATCGTATTGGCGGCGCTAAGCTTGCGGGTACATTAAAAGTGGCGATGGAAAATATTGGTCATTGTTCACAATGCCGAAATTTTACTGAAGATGATACCTGTGAAATTTGCCAAAGTGCTAAGCGGCTTATAAACCAGCAGCTCTGTATTGTTGAAAGTCCAGGTGATGTTATTGCTATAGAACAAACCGGGGAATTTCAAGGACGTTATTTTATTTTAATGGGGCACTTATCGCCGCTAGATGGTATTGGACCGGATGATCTTGGCTTAGATATATTAGAGAAACAGCTGGCGACAGATCAGTTTAAGGAAATTATTTTAGCAACCAATCCAACGGTTGAAGGAGAAGCTACCGCACATTTTATTGCCGAACTGGCTAAAAAATATCAAGTGGTTATTTCTCGAATTGCCCATGGTGTGCCTGTTGGTGGTGAACTTGAATATGTTGACGGTAACACCTTATCTCATGCTTTATCAGGACGTAAGAGCTATTCATTCTAATCTTGAGTAAATTTATGCTTTGAACACATATTCAAAGCATATTTTTAAATTTATTTTACCTAAGAAACATCACATTCCCTTGAAATAATTTCTCTTAGCCCCACATGTTATCTATCAACGTGAGCATCATATTTGCATGTTCTCTTTTAAACACCGATAAATGTAGGATATATTTCAAATGTCAGAAACAGGCCAAAAAGAAAATCATCAGTTTGCAACTGATAACGCTAAATTACTTAAATTAATGATCCATTCACTTTACTCAAACAAAGAAATCTTCTTACGTGAGTTAGTGTCAAATGCGGCCGATGCTGCTGACAAACTTCGCTTTAACGCACTATCAAATGCTGATCTATACGAAGGTGATGGTGATTTACGCGTACGTGTTAGTTGCGATAAAGAAAATAATACGCTTACCATTTCTGATAATGGTATTGGTATGACGCATGATCAAATTATTGATCATTTAGGTACTATCGCTAAATCAGGTACGGCTGAGTTTTTCTCGCAACTTTCTGGCGATCAAGCTTCAGACTCACAACTTATTGGTCAATTTGGTGTTGGTTTTTATTCAGCATTTATCGTTGCCGACTCAGTAACTGTGCGTTCTCGCGCTGCTGGTGTTGATGCATCCGAAGGTGTTGAATGGACAAGTGCTGGCGAAGGTGAATTCACTACAGCTAAAATTTCAAAGACTAATCGTGGTACCGATATTATTCTTCACTTAAAAGAAGAAGAGCAAGAATACGCTGACGATTGGCGTTTAAAATCAATAGTCACTAAATACTCAGATCATATTTCTGTTTCTGTTGAAATGCTAACACCAGCAGTTCCTGGTGTTGAAGCCGTTGCTGAAGTTAAAGATGACGAAGACAATGTTACTGTTCCAGCTGCTGAAGCCGTTGCTGAAGTACCTGCCAAATGGGAACCTGTCAATAAAGCCACTGCATTGTGGACTCGTGAAAAATCAGAAGTTTCTGATGACGAATATAAAGAATTCTACAAGCATGTATCACATGACTTTGGCGACCCACTTGTCTGGGAGCACAATAAAGTAGAAGGTAAAACTGAATATACATCATTACTTTATATTCCAAGCAAAGCGCCATTTGACATGCATAACCGTGAAAAACAACATGGTTTAAAGCTATTTGTTCAACGCGTATTTATAATGGACGACGCTGAACAGTTTATGCCTACATATTTACGTTTTGTAAAAGGTTTATTAGATTCAAATGATTTACCGTTAAACGTTTCTCGTGAAATTTTACAAGATAACAAAATTACCCAAGCGATCCGTAAAGGCTGTACTAAACGCGTACTTAAAATGCTTGAAAAACTAGGTAAAAAAGACAAAGAGCAATACCAGTCATTTTGGAACGAGTTTGGTCAAGTATTGAAAGAAGGCCCAGCAGAAGATCAAGGTAATAAAGAGCAAGTTGCAAACTTATTACGCTTTGCCTCAACAGAGCATGATACTGCGGTTCAAAGTGTTTCAATTCCTGAATACGTAGAACGTATGAAAGAAGGACAAGAAAAGATTTACTATGTTGTTGCAGACAGCTTTGAAGCGGCTAAAAACAGCCCTCATTTAGAAGTTTTCCGTAAAAAGGGCATAGAAGTATTATTAATGTCTGACCGTATCGATGAATGGTTAGTGAGCCACTTAACAGAAGTTGATGGCAAGCAATTACAATCGGTCACGCGTGGTGGTTTAGACCTAGGTGATATGGAAGATGAAGAGTCAAAACAAGCACAAGAAAAACTTGAGCAAGAGTTTGATTCTGTTGTTACCCGTATTAAAACATCATTAGCTGGTAAAGTGAAAGATGTTAAATTGTCGCAACGTTTAACTGATTCTCCAGCTTGTATCGTTGCCGATGAGCACGACATGAGCAGCCAAATGATGAAGCTCATGCAATCAGTTGGACAAGAAGTACCTGACGCATTACCTATCTTCGAAATCAATGCAGAGCATGAGTTAGTAAAACATGTTGCTAATGAAACTGATGATGAAAAATTCAATCAGTGGACGCAAGTATTGTTTGAACAGGCGATGTTAGCTGAGCGTGGTAGCTTAAAAGACCCAGCAAGTTTTGTTGCACGTTTAAACAAATTAATGTTGAGCCTTACTAAGTAAGCTTTTAATATTTCTTAGTGTACAGATTAAAAAAAAGGAGCTTCGGCTCTTTTTTATATCTAATTCAGTCTACTTTATTTGTGGCTTTATTTAACAGTGTTTGTAGTTGCTCAACACTTTTATAACCATGACTCAAGGAATATTGGTCACCGCGAACGATCATCACCGCTGGAAATCCTCTAAAAGTAAGCTGCTCACCTTTGTTATCTTTAAGATCGTCAAAAACAAAACTTGAAAGCATAAAGTTGATAGTTTCTCTAACAGGAATAAACTGCTCATTCAATATTTTAGCAAGAGCGGGATCTGTAAAAACATCTTTTTCCATTGCTGCACAGGTTGTACAAAAGCGCATTTTAGCAAAGACAAAAATTGGTTTTGTTGAGTCCATTGCACGCGCGTCTTGATAACTATGCCATTCAACTTGAGTGGTATATAAAGTTGATGAAATACCCGCATAGAGGCTAGGTATTAAAATAATGGCGGCAATTATTGCGATAAAAAATTTATTCATGGGCTTTTCGATAATATAATTGAACAAGTACCCACTAGACCCACTATCTAAGTATATGCTTTCATTTGAGTTCATTAATTTAAAGCTGAACGTTAATACTCAACGCAATATCAAGATGAACGCTAGCAGAGCCTGTTATTTTGACCTATAACAATTATCTTATCTCACCATAAAATTGGCATTATCGTATCGGTTATTTGCAGCCTAAAGGCATTAAAAGTTAACTAAGCATGTAGTAACCATAAGTTACTTCTCTCTATAGGTAATGGCGTTAATTTTTAAAGTTCAGTTATCAATATCACTGGCTTTATTGGTCTGGGCACTTGTTAAAAATTTTTGCAATAGTGTATAAATTTCCTGAACGTCAATGGGCTTGCCTAAACAATCATCAAATCCTGCTTGTCGGTACTTTTTAATATCGTGGGCCATAACATTCGCCGTTAAGGCAATAATTGGGATATTTGGATTGCTTTTTTTAATCGCCTTACACGCTTCAACGCCATCCATATTTGGCATTTGAATATCCATAAAAATTAAATCAGGTATTAGTTTGCCGATTTCTGCTATTGCCTCTATGCCATCATTTGCAATACGAATGTTTGCTTTAGTCGGGCGTATAACAGCATTAAATACTTTTTGATTTATTTTGTTGTCTTCTGCCAATAGAATATCGAATCCCTGTGCCTGTGGGGCTTGCGTTTTTTTCAATGCTAACTTGCTATGACTTTTCAACGTAGTTTTCTTTAATGGCAATACCACACTAAAAATAGAGCCAACATTTTCTTCACTAATGACGTTAATGTCACCCCCCATCAAGTTTGTTAATTGCTTGGCAATAGACAGACCTAGACCCGTACCACCATAATTTCTTGTTGTGGAAGTATCTGCTTGTTCATAACGGATAAAAAGTTTTTTAATTTGAGCTGGTGATAATCCAATTCCCGTGTCTTTGACTTCGAAAACCACTTTCTCATCTTTCTCCATAAGCGTTATGCTAACTTCACCTTTAGGGGTAAATTTAAGCGCATTAGAAATTAAATTTACAATAATTTGTCTTAACCTTATCGGGTCCGTTAACCAGTAAGTACAAAGATCTTCTTCTATAGTAAAAATTAAGGTAATACCTTGTTGCTCTGCTAAAAAAGACAGTTCTAAAATAATAGATTTGAACAGTTCACCAATGTTGGTTGGCAGCGATTCTAAGCTAATATTGTTTGATTGGATTTTAGATAAATCTAAAATATCATTAATAATTGTAATGAGATTTTTAGAGGAAATAATGCCGATATCAACTAATTCTTTTGATGAGTCAGATAAATTTTCTTGTTTTAATACTTGTAGTGAGCCTAAAACACCATTCATTGGTGTGCGGATCTCATGACTCATGTTTGATAAAAACTCGCTTTTAGCTTGATTCGCCTTTTCAGCTTTCATCGTTGCTTTTTCGGCATCTATCTTAGCTTCTATTGCCAATGATTTTGCCTCACGCAAACCGACCTCGGCTTTAACTCTTGTTTCTACTTCATGTTTTAGTTTTAAATACATTTTGTATTGAAAGATAACTAAGATAAAAATAATAAATAATACCGTCGCCAATGTGATACTGGCTTGTTCAGACTTCAATAACAGTTGTTCGACAACTATTCTGCTTTTTTGTTCTTCATCAATGACTTTCTTGAGGGTATTCCTAACATCAATAATATTATTTTGCTGGTTGGTTTTTATTGTTAAGTATTTTTTCCACCAAAATTTATCTTGCAAAGCTTTTGCCTTGCTATAGTCCTTACTGTTAAAGGCGAGTATTGATTCAATTTCTATAAATT
The DNA here is from genome assembly GCF_014077275.1 of Colwellia sp. BRX8-7. Classification (NCBI taxonomy): domain Bacteria; kingdom Pseudomonadati; phylum Pseudomonadota; class Gammaproteobacteria; order Alteromonadales; family Colwelliaceae; genus Colwellia; species Colwellia sp. BRX8-7. Next base: position 44,292 of record NZ_JACGVP010000020.1, read on the forward strand.
CATCAGGGGTAGCTAAGTCGGGTTGAGCATCAAAGTAGTGCTTTGCTACATCGAAATAATACCGTGACATTTGCTCGTTTTGTTCAGTTGCATAATAAAATGACAATACAGTATTTAACCAAGCCTGCCAAAATTCATCATCAGTGGTAACTGATTTTATATAGCTTATTGTTTCAGTAGGAACATTTTCTTTAAGCCGTGCTTTATTATCTAAGTAGGCTAATAAAAGTAGCACTTTACTGCTTTCATCTGTTTCTTCTTTGGCGAGTTTTAGTAACTCATTAGCCACACGATTGGCAATAATAATTTCGTTAACACCGGTTAAATGCCATTGTAAATTATATAGAAAAGACGCTTTATTAATAACGTAATTATGTTTGTTTGATGAGCGTAATAACCGCAGAGTTAAATTAACATATTCATTTGCATCTTTAGAAATAGCAGAGAGTGCCCAAAGCATGGCAAATTCTTCGAAAGAATAATTTGATTGTCCGATTATTTTTTGCAGGCTATTACGCAGTATCTGATTTTCTAAAATAGGAAAATCTTCTCTAATAGCTGTCATGGCTAAGGCTATATCATAATGAATTTTTGCGCGCTTGCTTATTAATGTTGGATAAAGTGTACTTAATTTTTTATGTGCGACGTCGGATGAGTCTTGTAAGTTTACTTCTCCGACGATTAAATAAATAGCGGCAATATTTTTCGCACTTTTATTTTTAATCTGCTCGGCTAAAATACTGAGACGTTGACTACAAATTTTTACCTCACTGTATTGATCGGCAAACATGCTATAAACACAAGATTGAATCAATAAGTTTATTTTTTGGTTATCGTTATCAATACTGGCCAGGCGAGGAAATAGTTTTTCTTGAAAATAGTCTGTTGAATATTGTTGTTGGTTTAACAAACTTATTATTTCATCAACATCTTCACCCACTATGTCTTGTGCAACAACAGAAGTTATCGTTAATAAATTCGCGACAAGGCAAAATATAATAATAAAAAAAGAGTTTCTACAACATCTATGTATCTGATTCATTGCTGCTTTCCATAAGGCTGATCGCGGAACTACATGTTATTACCACATAAATTTATATAGTTAATACTGTCAACAAGCAATAGGGGTAACCACCTAGAAGCGGTTATTAAAAGTATGCTTAACGCTTTATTTTATATATAAAATATATTGAGTGTGAATAAATTAATTTTTTACACTCAACCACAATGACTCATCAGTAGGTTACAACGCAAGCTTTACCTTTACTGATCCTAATAAAGGTAAGGCACTGAGTGTTTAATCATTTTTTTGGCTGCTCTAAGCTACATGATTAACGTATTGCGTATCTATGGAAATCTCACAGTAGAAAAGGGTCATTTAAATTTACTTATTACCCAAGTGCTAGGAGATTATATTTTTATCGCAAGTTTTTTCTTTATAGTAAGTAAGACTCATTAGTCCTTATTTGCTTGTCTCTTTGTTGATTATAATTTTGGGTATTATCTTTAAATGCCTTATATCACCACTATAACCCCATAGACTTTAGTATAAAAAATAGCTTTTTAGTGCCTTTTTTGATGATAGAGCGGTAATGCTACTTGTCTGACTACAATTGAACTTGTATAGTGTTGCACAATCGAAAAAATACTCATTTGGCTGTTATATTCGAGACGTTTTGACACCAGTACAACAGCCTAATTAGTATATTAAACATATAAGGCAATATTTTATGCGCATTATTTTATTAGGTGCTCCGGGCGCTGGCAAAGGCACTCAAGCACAATTCCTAATGGCTAAATTTGGTATTCCACAAATTTCTACGGGTGACATGTTACGTGCTGCTATTAAAGCAGGTACTGACCTGGGTAATAAAGCTAAAGCAGTGATGGATGCTGGACAATTAGTTTCTGATGATCTGATTATTGGTTTAGTCAAAGAACGTATTGCACAAGATGATTGTAAAGCAGGTTTTTTGCTTGATGGTTTTCCTCGTACAATTCCACAAGCAGATGCGATGAAAGATAACGGCGTTTCAGTTGACAGTGTCGTTGAATTTGATGTTCCTGATGAAGTCATTGTTGATCGCATGAGTGGTCGTCGTGTTCATGCCGGTTCTGGTCGTGTTTATCATTTAGTTTATAATCCGCCTAAAGTTGAAGGTAAAGATGACAATACCGGTGAAGACTTGTCTATTCGTCCTGATGATGAAGAAGCCACAGTCCGCAAACGCCTGGGCATTTACCATGAGCAAACTAAACCATTAGTGGCTTACTATCAAGATGAAGCAAAAGCGGGTGCATGTTCGTATTTAACGATTGACGGCACTAAACCTGTAGAAGAAGTCAGTGCTTTACTTGCTAACGAATTAAATTAATTCGGTTGATTTTATAAGCCCTTTATTAACAAGTAGCTAATAACGAGCTTATAAATACCTAACAAAAAATTCGCTTCGGCGAATTTTTTTGTTTTTATTGGCTGTGAAAAATAGACAGGGTAATTTTTCTTAAAATAATAGCCTTTTAGGCTATCAAAATTAATTTTAAAACGTAAACTATTTTCCCTCATCTATAAATATAAGAAGAAATTTCATGGTAGTAAGTTTATCGATAACAGGCCTCTACACGAGTTTGTTGGCGCTTTTATTTGTTGGTTTAGCCATCAATATTATTCGCCTACGTTTACAGTTTAAAGCCGGTATTGGTGACGGTGGTCATCAACCCCTTGCCAAAGCAATTCGTGTACATGGTAACTTTGCTGAGTATATTCCTATGGCGTTAATAATGTTGGGTATTTATGAGGTTAACGGGGCGAGCCCGATAGTACTGCACGCCTTAGGTGCGATATTATTTATTGGCCGTATTCTGCACGCCGTAGGACTTTCAAAAACTACTGGGGTTTCTAAGCAGCGTCAAATAGGTATGTTATCACTATTCCTTGTTATGCTTATTCTAGCCGTTGAAAATATCCGCTTATTTATTACTGCAGTTTAGCGAGTACTACACTCTTTTGAACTAATACATAACATAACTCAAATAAGCATGCATACTGCAATGCTTATTTGAGCGCTACGCTTGTAATAACGGTTTAAAACACCTGCTTATTTATTGAACAACTTTTAACATGGCGATGTGCGGAATATCATCTTCAAGATACATAGCAGAAACACGTTCAAAACCGTGATTGCCATAAAAGCTTTCAAGGTGCTCTTGGGCTGATATTTTAATTTGTTGATCTGGAAAATATTGCTGACAAACGGTTAACGCCTCAGCCATTAACTGGTGACCTAAACCTGTCCCTCTCGCATGACTGGCAACAATAACTCTGCCAATAGCAATATATTCGCGGTAACTTTGGCCTTTTGCTAAAATACGCAAGTAACCAGCAATCTTACCCTCTAGGTAACAAAAGAGGTGAACCGTATCCTCGTGCCGGTCAATATCATCAATATCAGCATAAAAACAAGTTTGCTCAACCACAAAAACATCAATACGAAGCTTTAATATTTCATACAGTTCATCGATATTGAGCGCTTTAAAATGCTTCACTTGCCAAGCTACTTTCATTAAACCTTACCTATTGTGATTATCAGGAAACAGTTTATTTTTTCATGATTTATCTACTAGGTAAAGTTAATAACACCCATTTTATTAATTAGCAGGGTTACTTTATTAGCAAAGCCAATGCTCAAGATAAGCTTACTGGCTTTAATAGTGAGATATTATAAATATTAAATATCTAACGCATTAATAGCTAGTTTCATCAGTAGACGTCCTCAGATAATGAGTCATATTGGCATAATACCTAGATTTAGTGGTGAAGTACCTGTAAGTAGCCATGATAACTTTTACTGATTAAATAATTTGAAATTTCTTGTCGATATTCATTAACATCTATGTGAGGGAATTCGATATACATCGTTTCTTTTAAAGAAATCTCATCAAGAAAGAGTATGTAACCTAAAGGTAAGTAGGTGGGGGAGAAGTTATTTTTAAAAATTGTTATGCGAATTTCAGCTGCGGTATAGTATTCTTTGCACCCAAAATCACGTTCTAGTGTTGGCAATAATTTTGTGCCATAACTTTTTATTGACCAGTATTTAAACATTGCTATTCCTTAGCTGTTTTTAACATCCATTTTCTGCTGGAAAAATATACGCTATTCTCTGTAAATGTCAATGAAAATAATGAATTACTGAATTTTTTATGATGTTTAATAAGGGCTGTAGGACATAATATGCAGATAGTACAAAGATTAGTTTAGGTTTAATATTTTGACTTTATCAGGACTTACAAAAAAACCGGCTTGTGTAAAAGCTTGTACAATTCTATGCTGACTTCGTAATTTCTTTAACCCGATATTAATGGCTTTAAATGCGATTTTTCCGTGAGGGTGTTTTGTACTAATAACAAAGTGGCGACTGTCTTTGAGCTCTATAGCAACACCTTTTACCGGCACTAAATGAATTTTATCCATTGTAAAGGATTGATCGGGTGTCGAATTAAAAGGCATTAATAAGAAGTCTATCCAACCTAGGTTTACCATGCGAGCTTGGCTTAGCCACTCATCTTCGTGGATCAGCTCTTTTAAAGACAATAACTTTAACGTTTGCCAGTCAGTACGCCATTTTGGCGTAGAAACGGCAGTAAATTTTTGCAGGTCATCGAGTTCTGTTATAGCTAAAACAGCATTATTACTTGGGCTGGTGTATATACCGGCAATGTATTCGCCTTGTCGGATAACTGCATCAGAAGTATAAACACTGTCATTAAGTGCTTTGGCATCAGCAAGCCAATAAGAGTCAAAACTAATGAGTAAGCGTCCTGATGCCAACATCTTAGTATTTCTAAAGTTAATTTTACCTGTTGCATATTTGAAGCTGTGTTCAAAACCACCTATTTTTAAAGCTTGCTGGGCGATAATCATATCGACAACATCGCGGCGGATATTTTTTCCTGAAAAATTTTTAATTGTATGCACATCCCGACCATTTAAGAAGGTCATATAATCTTGGTAAACATCATCACGAATGAAGACTAAGATATCTTCTGCTTTTGTAAGGGGACTAAATAATGAACTCTGTATAAAGAGCAAGGGTATAAGAACAGTGATTAATTTTGTAAATATTTTTAATATCATGAGTGTTAAATAACTCTATGTCGGAGCGTATAAAAATCTTTTTCTAAATTATTTATCCTTAGACGTAAAATTGAGTATAGCCGCTTAATTAAAGAAAGATAGCTGTTGATAAAGTGTCTTATAAACAACTATCTTAAAGTTAACTCAGCTTACTTGTTATGTCGTTTTTGTAGTACTGCCATCACCTCAGATACTTCAATGTTTTTATCTTGAAGTAAGACGAGTGTGTGGTAAAACAAATCAGCACATTCACCGAGTAAGTCTTCTTTGGTTTCAGCAACCGCAGCAAGTGCAACCTCAACGCCTTCTTCGCCCACTTTCTGTGCTATTTTAGTGGTGCCTCGCGAAAATAAATGCGCGGTATAACTGCTTTCAGGATCGCAACCTTTACGGCTAGCAATCACTTGCTCTAATTCGCTAAGGAAGTTTTGCTGCGTTAATTTTTGTTCTGGAAAGCATGACTCAGTTCCTAAATGACAGCTTGGTCCAATAGGTCGACAAGCAATTAACAAACTATCGTTATCACAATCGGTTAGAACCTGGCTAACATTAAGAAAGTTTCCTGACGTCTCACCTTTCACCCAAAGTGCTTGTTTTGAACGACTAAAAAAAGTCGCTTTACCCGTTGTTAATGTTGCTTTGAGGGATGCTTCATTCATATAACCTTGCATTAAAACGGCACCCGTATCTTGATGCTGAATAATTGCTGGTATTAAGCTTTCCATTTTAGCCCAAGCTAATTCATTGATGTTCTCTAGGGTAACTAGCATAATCTTATCTCTATATTTTGATTCTTCAATGTTTGTTTTAATTGGTTTATCTCAATGATACCTTTATGGAAAACACTTGCAGCAAGTGCGCCATCTACATCGGCTTGTTTGAAAACGTCAGCGAAATGCGATATTTCACCGGCACCGCCTGATGCTATCAAAGGAACATTACACACCGCACGTGCTTTTTGTAATTGCGCAATATCATATCCTTGGCGAACACCATCTTGATTCATACAATTTAAAACGATTTCACCTGCACCACGTTGCTGAACTTCTTTGATCCAATCAAAGGTTGTCCACTTGGTTTGTTGGGTGCGATTTTCATCTCCAGTAAATTGATAAACTTGATACAACCCCGTTTCTTTATCATAAAAACTGTCAATGCCGACAACAATACATTGCTGACCAAAAACGTCAGCCAAACGAGAAATCAAATTAGGGTCACGCAAGGCAGGGGAGTTCACTGATATTTTATCCGCGCCCATCATTAAAATTTCTTTTGCGTCTTGCTCTGTTTTTATACCACCGGCAACACAAAAGGGAATATCGATGACTTCAGCAATACGGCTAACCCAGCTTTTATCAACCACTCTATTATCTGAGCTGGCGGTGATATCATAAAAAACTAATTCATCAGCACCTGCGGCTGCGTATTTTTGGGCGAGTGGTACAATATCACCAATAATTTCATGGTTTCTAAATTGGACACCTTTAACAACTTTGCCATCACGTACATCGAGACAAGGTATAATTCTTTTTGCTAACATAAAACTTCAACCTTTGTACTTTGCTTAGACAATAAAAAACTCACGGTTTCAAGCCCATAATTTAAGCGTTTGGCCAGCATGCAATCGCCTCCTCAAGTGTGAATTTACCTTCAAGTAACGAACGACCTAAAATAACACCGCTGACACCAGTTGGAATTAAAGCCTTAATATCGTCAAGGCTGCCAATACCCCCTGAAGCTTGCCATTGGATGTCAGGATATTTTGCGCAAACCTCGCGATACAAATCTACATTGGTGCCTGTTAACGTACCGTCTTTACTGATATCAGTACAAAGTACGTGTTTGATGCCAGCGTTTTGGTATTGAGCAAGCAGGTCTTCTAAATTAACGCCACTGTCCTCAATCCAACCGTGTGTAGGGAGTGTTTTATTGCCAGCAGCATCAATTTTAATATCCAGTGCTAAGACAATTTTTTCACATCCATAGGTTTTTAACCACTGAGTCACAAGTTCAGGTTGTTTAATCGCTAAACTCCCAATGACTACACGGTCTGCACCTAATGCCAGTAGCTGTTTAACATCGTCTTCACAACGAATTCCACCACCGACTTGAATCGTCATCGTTGGATGCTTGACGACGGTCTTTAAGGTTTCAAGTTGGCGCTTTGTTGAGTCTTTAGCACCGTCTAAATCAACGAAGTGCATTACGGTTGCCCCTGACTTAGCATAGGCTTGTTGGCGCTCTTGCACTGTGTATTGGTAATTAGTTTTTTGGCTGTAATCACCTTGAAATAATCGTACGACTTGGCCATCGATTAAATCAATTGCTGGGATCATCATAGGGCTAACTCCAAAAAATTCTTAATAATTTTACTACCTAATTTACTTGAACGCTCGGGATGGAACTGGCAGCCAATGAAATTATCTTTGGCAATCACCGCGGAGAAGCTAGAGCCATATTGACAAGTTGCTAAGGTGTATTCACTTATTGGCGCGGCAAAGCTATGAACAAAGTAAAAGTAGTCACCTATATTTATGCCTTTAAATACCGGGTGATCGCCAACAGATGTTAATGTGTTCCAGCCCATATGCGGTAATCTATTATTTTCAGCATTGAGCGGTATAATATCGGTATGAATAATACCTAAACAGTCAACTTTTTTGCCATCGCTACTTTCTACAGACGAGTCACACATTAACTGCATACCTAAACAAAAGCCCAACACGGGTTGAGTTAAGTTTTGCAAGGTTTCAACCAGTCCTTTAGCGCGAATGTTTGCCATAGCATGTTTCGCTGTGCCAACACCTGGCAGTATCACTTTGTCGGCATTTTTAATAAGAGTAATATCGTCAGTGATGGTCACTTGAAAGCCTAAACGTTCTACAGCAAACTTAACCGAAGAAAGATTGGCACAACCAGTATCAACAATAACGTTCATCATTGTTTTTTCAACAGACATCACAGGGTACCTTTCGTGCTAGGTAGCACATCACCACTTACCGTAATGGCTTGACGTAATGCTCGACCAAACACTTTAAATAAACTCTCTACTTGGTGATGGCAATTACCTTCGGTTGTTGAAAGGTGCAAGGTAATAGCCATAGAGTCAGCAAGTGAACGGAAAAAGTGTGAAACCATTTGCGTCGACATATTGCCTACTCGGTTATCAGTAAAATCAGCATCAAATTCAAGCCACGGACGACCCGATAAATCGATAGAACATTCAGCTCGACATTCATCCATCGGCAGAACAAAGCCAAAACGACCGATACCACGTTTGTCGCCCAATGCTTTCCTTAGTGCTTGACCAAGTGCCAGAGCGGTATCTTCAACGCTGTGGTGCTCATCAATGTGGTAATCACCATCGACACTGACCTCCAATGAAAAACCACCATGGGCAGCAATTTGCTCAAGCATGTGATCGAAGAAGCCTAATCCGGTGTTAATTTTTACTGTACCGACTTTATCTAAATTAACCGCAACGTTAATATTGGTTTCTTTAGTGGTACGAACAACTTTAGCTTCACGTTCTTGTTGGTTCAATAATTGTGCTGAAATTGCCAACCAATTTAAGCTTTCTTTATTATATTTTATACCGCGAATACCCATGTTAGCAGCAAGTTGTATATCGGTATCACGATCGCCAATCACAAAAGAGTTTTCGAAGTTTACTTTTCCTTGCTGTAAGTAATCACTTACTAAGCCAAGTTTAGGCTTACGACAACTGCAATTCTCATTGTCAAAATGCGGACAAAGTAATACATCGTCAAATATAACGCCTTGTGAGGAAAAAATATCCATCATCTTGTTATGAGGTAAATCAAAGTCGGCTTGTGGATAACTAGTCGTTCCTAAGCCATCTTGGTTTGACACCATAACTAAGCGGAAACCCTTTTTTTGCAGTGCTAATAACACTGGAATAACGTCAGGCTCAAAAACCAATTTTTCAAGTGTATCTACTTGCTTATCAGAAACAGGTTCTTCAATTAAAGTGCCATCTCTGTCGATAAATAGTATGTTTTGTTTTTTTGTATTGAGCATTTTATATCTCTTTTACTGCATTGATAATCGTTTGTTTTAGGAGCGATAATTCACGTTCGCTACCTATGCTAATACGTAAACAATCGGCTAATTGTTGTTGCGCAGATTGGTCGCGAATTAAAATACCTTGTTGTTTTAGGCAATCGAAAATAAAGTTTTTAGTGTCAGTATCTACGGCGCGAAATAAAATAAAGTTTGCATCACTGTTAAAAACTTTAGCACACCAGTCTTGGTCTTTCAGCCAATCAAATAATTGGCGACGTAAAATCACCGTTTCTTGAACACGGATACTTACTTGTTCAAGCGCTAATTTTGCTAATGCTTTACTGGCAATGTCTGCTACTGGTGCAGAGATAGGGTAAGGGGCGATAACCTTACTCAGCATAGTAATAATATCAGCATTAGCTAAAGTAAAGCCACAGCGTAAACCCGCTAAGGCAAATGCTTTTGATAACGTTCTAAGAATCACTAATTGCGGGTAATCTTTTAACCAGCTTGCGGTACTATTTTCAGGACTAAATTCAATATAAGCTTCATCAACAACAACAATTGCGCTATCACCAAACATCTCAAGTACGGTTCGAATTGAATCTGTTGTTAATACATTACCCGTTGGGTTACCTGGTGAGCATAAAAAAACAACTTTAACTTTACCCACTTGAGCTTTTATAGCCTCAATATTAAGTTGGTTATCAACTAGCGGTACGCGCATTATATTTGCGCCGTGATTCTCTGCGCTAATGGCATACATACCATATGTTGGTGGACAAATTAAAATACTGTCTTGATAGGCTTTACAAAAGGTACGTATGATAAGTTCAATACCTTCATCAGCACCGCGTGTAGCAAGAATATTAGCAGGGGACAATCCGGCATATTCACTATAAGCATTGATTAAGTTGTCAGGTTGAAAATCAGGGTAGCGGTTAATGCAATTGCTATCTATAGCATATATCCCTGGACCTGATGCTTCATTGGCATTAAGCCAAATTTTATTACTATTCGCAGACGATGTGTCACTTCCACTTGCATAAAGTCGCCTTGCTGATTGGTATGGCACCATATCAACAAGTTCCTCACGGGCAAGTTTATCAGCTATTGTTGACATGATTATTCCTCTAACCTGATGGTTACTGCTCGTTTGTGGCCGTCTAGTCCTTCGGCATCGGTGAGCTCAGTTATACATTCGGCAATATTTAATAAGCCTTGTTTAGTGATCTCTTGCACAGTAAATCGTCGAGAAAAATCGGCCAATGATAAACTAGAAATTACTTTAGAATAACCATAAGTGGGTAAAACATGATTTGTACCACTGGCGTAATCGCCTGCGGACTCTGGCGTGTACTCACCCACAAATATTGAACCTGCGTTGCGTAAGGTTTTTAATAGCTCTTGAGCATTATCGGTTTGAATAATTAAATGTTCAGGAGCATAAATATTTGAAACCTCAACCGCTTGCGACAAACTTTTTACTAAAATCAAACGACTTTGTGTAAGCGCTTGTTCTGCTATCTCTCGACGAGAAAGTACCGCGACTTGTTTGAGTAACTCATTTTGAACGTTAGTAATTAATTCGGCACTGTCAGATAATAAGATAACTTGGCTATCTGGTCCGTGTTCAGCTTGAGAAAGCAAGTCAGCTGCGACAAAGTTTGCTTTTGCATTGGCATCGGCAATAATTAACACTTCAGAAGGACCCGCTGGCATATCAATGGCAAAACCATTTACTTGTTGAGCAAGTTGCTTTTTGGCTTCGGTAACGTATTTATTACCTGGCCCAAATATTTTATTGACCGGTTTTATTGTTTCTGTGCCAAAAGCCATTGCTGCACAACCATGCGCGCCACCGACTGTGTAAATTTCATCAATTTCACATAATTTTGCGGCCACTAGAATTTCGTCAGCAAGGTTACCATTGATATCGGGAGGGCAAACTAAAACAGTACGCGGACATTGGGCTAACTGTGAAGGTACACCAAGCATTAGAACCGTCGATGGTAAAGGTGCAGAGCCTGCCGGAATATATAAACCAACACTTTCGATTGCTTCAGTTTTTAAGGTACAACGAACGCCTGGGGATGTTTCTACAGTAATGTCGTCACATATTTGTGCTTGGTGAAAGCGCCTAATCTGACCATAAGCCGTTTCAATGGCTTTTAATCTTTTACTCGACAATGCTGCTCTGGCTGCGGTTATTTGTTCATCAGTAACGGTTAATGTGGTTAGTTTTACACCATCAAATTTTTCCGTTAATTCATAAAGCGCTTTGTCACCATTTCGTTTCACGTTATTTAATATGTTTTCAACTTGCTGTGAAAGTAAACCACTCTCACTTATCGCGGGTCGAGCAAGTGCTGTTTGTTGCTCTCTTTTTGATAATGCTTGCCAATCGATCATTTTATTTATCATTACTTTTAACCTTAATACTTTACTTACCGTGAAAGGTACCCTAGATTTTTGGGATCATAGCCGTGGCGATGCAATCCCAAAGATGACGCGCATTAGCCCATCATTTTTTCAATTGGCATAACTAATATAGAGTTACAACCGAGTGCATTGAGTTTTTCCATTGTTTCCCAAAAAAACGTTTCGGTAGCAACAACATGAACAGCAACTAAATCATCGCGACCTGCTAAAGGTAAGATTGTTGGAGTTTCTTTACCAGGCATTAAGGCACTTACTTCGGCAATTTTATCTTTTGGCGCATGCAACATAATGTATTTGCTTTCTTTTGCTTTCATAACACCTTGGATGCGTGGCAATAAGGTATCAAGAATACTTTGTTTTTCGCTACACAAAGTACTCGCTGTTTGAATAAGCGATGCTTTAGATTTAAAAATCTCTTCTACTTCAACTAAACCATTAGCTTCTAGTGTAGCGCCGGTTGAAACTAAATCACAAATACCGTCAGATAAACCTACTCGCGGAGCAACTTCAACAGAGCCTTTTAATAAACAAAAATCAACATTGATGCCTTTTTCTTTAGCATAACGATTGAGTAGTTGAGGATAAGTCGTTGCAAAACGTAAGCCGTCTAAACTTTTGACGCCCTGATAATCAAAGCCTTCAGGCATCGCAATAGATAAACGACAACCACCAAAATTAAGCTGTGAAGTTCGAATGTATTGAGACTTTTGCCCCATCAATTCACGTTCTAATGCCGCTTCTTCTAGGGTGTTGTCACCAACAATACCTAAGTCACAAACCCCGTCCATCACTAAGCCTGGGATATCTGAGCTACGAACGCGCATTATATCGATAGGCATATTAGCAACATGTGCTAACAAACGTCGATCAGTAACATTGAGTGTTAAACCACAACGTTTGAGTAAGGCTTGAGTGTCGTCACTTAAACGACCTGATTTTTGCATAGCGATGCGTAAGCGAGTTTCTGTAGTCATGTTTGTATTTCCTTTAATAAAGCGTTGGCCAAAATTCTAGTACGTGTATATACAATTTCAAGGCCTATAAAATGCGAAAAACCCCCGAGAGAGATAGACTCTTTCGGGGGTTAAATCTGAGTTATACAACTCGCCGAAAGGTCACAGCCCCTCAGCGAATAAACCTGAGCAGCTAATCGATATGGTGATGATGGCGATGTAATGTGCTTAGGTTGATATTCATATTGTACTCATAGTTTGTTTTGTTATTTAACGAGTAAGTGTCATTCACTTTACAGGTTAAATGGGTTAAATAATCTGACGAAAAATTTATTCGGTGACGATTATTCTCTCATGGCTTTTACAGTACTGATTATTTTTATAATGAGCAAGTAATAAATAAACACTTCTTATAAAATAATCGCATAAGGTAATAAAGAATTGTCTAAAATAGTCGATACTTAAGTAAAATAGCCGATACTTAAGTTAAGAATTTAATAAAAGGACCTATAACTGATGGATATTTTTACCACCGTATTAACACGTGTTGTATCGGTGCCGATTAAACCTGAACGTCTGCGTGTAAAACCACTGACTAAAGAAGCTGCAATTAACGAGCTGACTGATGATTTGGATCATCTTGAAAATCATGAGCATTACGTTGTTTTAGCTAAAAAAGATTCTGATCAAAAAGAACATCAGCAAAATAAAAAGAAGCATCAATCAACGTCTGCTGTGATTGCCGATACTATTGTGGATAACACCCATGATGACACCGATAACGTGATCACTCATAAAGATGAACTGACTCACCCTAAGAAAAGTCATGATGAACCTGATGAAGATATCACTCATTTGGATATTTTTGTTTAAGTTTTTTACTGGGCAACTCGCTCATTAATCGAATGTATATTTCTCTCTGGCTTTTTATTCTTTATACTGGTGGCAATATTTATCAGTAGTATTTTCTATGACCCTAGTTGAACAAGCATTTTCACCCTCAGGTATTCTCGCTAAAGTACTTAACGGCTATTCTCCTAGGCAGGCGCAAATTGATATGGCGATAGATGTTGAACGCGCCATCTCACAAAAGAGTTGCTTAATTGTAGAAGCGGGCACAGGAACAGGAAAAACCTTTGCTTACTTGATCCCATCTTTACTCTCTGAAAAAAAAGTCATTATTTCTACCGGCACTAAAAACTTACAAGAACAGTTGTTTCATAAAGATATACCGCTTATTCGTAATGCTATGGCAACGAATACGCAGATTGCTCTATTAAAAGGGCGGGCCAATTATCTGTGTATATATCGCCTTGAACTTTATGTAAAAGAGCGTGGTCAGCTAGATGCGGCAATGTTGACAGATTTTGTCAAAATTCGTACCTGGGCAACGTCGACTCGCAGTGGTGATATTGGCGAAATAGTCGATGTCGCTGAAGATTCTGGCATTTTTCCTTTTGTTACCAGTACCACAGATAATTGCTTGGCAAAAGATTGTCCTAACTTTGACGACTGTTACTTAGTGCAAGCTCGAAAAAAAGCAATTGATGCGGATGTTTTGGTTGTTAACCACCATTTGTTTTTTGCTGATATGGCCTTAAAAGACACTGGATTTGGTGAACTTATTCCCAAAGCAGATGTGGTGATTTTTGACGAAGCCCATCAAATACCTGATATCGCCAGTGAATACTTTGGTGACGCTTTTTCTACTAAACAAATTCTCGATTTATGTTCTGATGTTATTCAAATATACAAAACAACCTTAACCGATGTGAAACAATTAGGCAGAGCTGCAGAGAAGTGCCAAAAAGCGGCGCAAGAATTTCGTTTACTCTTTTTTCATGATCCTGAACGCGGCAACTGGCGAGAAAAATATGCCCAGCCAAGGTTTCAACAGGCCTTTGCTGCACTAAAAACAGATTTAGACTTTCTCTATCAAGTGATCAAGTTATGCATTTCTCGTAATGAAGCCATTGATAATTGCTACGATCGTGCCGTGGACATACTCGCGAAATACGACATTATGGCAAACGTTGATATCGATGGTATGAGCTTTTGGTATGAAACAACACGGCGGCATGTGGTCTTACATTTAACACCATTGAGTGTCGCCGACAAATTCAGTGATTATATTGCTAACTCTGAAGCGGGTTGGGTTTTTACCTCAGCTACGTTGGCGGTAAATGGTGGCTTTGATCACTTTTCTCAGCAATTAGGTTTAAATATAGCGAAAACGAAAGCAGCGACCTTACTTGTTGATAGCCCGTTTGATTATCAATCGCAGTCACAGCTAATTGTACCGCGCTATTTACCTGCTGCTCAGCACCATAGTCGAGCACTAGCACTCGCTGAATTAGCGATACCGTTAATAACAGCAAGTAAAGGAGCTTGCTTTTTATTATTCACTAGCTATCGGATGTTAAACCAAGTTGCAGATATTTTAGCGGAAAAGATTGAATCACCCTTATTAGTGCAAGGGCGAATGAGTAAAGGACTTTTGTTAGCCGCTTTTATTGACAACCCACAAGCGATTTTATTAGCAACCGCCAGTTTTTGGGAAGGGGTTGATGTTAGAGGTGACAAATTAACTTGTGTCATTATAGATAAACTTCCTTTCGCTTCACCCGATGACCCGATGTTGCAGGCGCGCTGTGAAGATGTTCGACGGCGCGGAGGTGATCCTTTTGCTGAAATCCAATTACCACAAGCTGTTATTGCATTAAAACAAGGCGTTGGTCGTTTAATTCGAGATGTTACCGACCAAGGTGTCATGGTAATATGTGATGATAGATTAGTGAATCGTCCTTATGGCGAAGTTTTTTTAAAAAGTTTACCTATGATGAAGCGCAGTCGAGATATTGAGCAAGCGAGTGAATTTCTTACTTCACTATCAGAGTAATAGTTAATTTAAATAGTAATAATGATAAGTATTAGAGAGAATAATTTGAATTTTTTGGCAATAGACGCTTCAACGGAAGCATGTTCAGTAGCATTAACGTTTAACGACCAAACGATCAGTGAATTTGAGCTAGCACCACAATCGCATAGCTTAGTGTTACTGCCGATGATTGACCGCTTACTTAAAAAAGCCGACATAACGTTAGCACAATTAGATGGGCTTATTTTTGGACAAGGACCGGGAAGTTTTACCGGCGTTCGAATTGGCGTTGGCGTCGCACAAGGCTTAGCTTTTGCTGCTGATTTAAAAGTTGTTGGGGTATCAACCCTGCAGGCTATGGCTCAACAAGCTTACAGTCGGCACCAGCAAGTAGAGGTTATTGCAACGATTGATGCTCGTATGTCAGAGGTTTATGCGGGCTATTATCGATTAAATGAGCAAGGTATTATGGAAGCTGCGCTGCAAGATACCGTATTAGCACCTGAAAAATTAGCTGAGTATTTGAATGAGTCTTTAACTGAAAATCAGCAGGTCTATGGTGTAGGAACTGGCTGGGACGCTTATAAAAATGAACTTGAGCCTTTAAAAATTAATGCGGGAACACCAGAGATACTTTTTCCTAATGCGGAAGAACTATTAGAAATTGGTCAGTATTACTTTTCTCAAGGTAAGGCGGTTAGTGCTGAAAACGCTCAACCGGTTTATGTACGTGATACTGTTTCATGGAAAAAGCTACCGGGTAGGTAATCGATTTTATTTAAGTGAAAATACAAAAAGTTTTGTAATTTGGCAAAACTTTGGTAAATTTAAACTATGCAAATAAATAGTACGAGTTCGTACACGCCCCAATCAAGCGCATCGTTGTCGGTTGATAATAAAAATCAGGTTGCTGAGCAACGTGATCGTTTTCGTGTCCAACAAATTGAGCAAAGTACAGGGCAAGCTGAAAAAACCAACAAAGACAGCACGCAACAAACCCAAGAGCAAGACCAACAAGCGAGTCAAATTGCACGTTTTGATATCGATGAGCAAGCACTTGCTTTAGTCGAACAAGCTCAATTTGAGAATCAGCAAGCACAACTCAACTCAAGTGCATCACAAACCGTTTCAGCAAGTAATATTTCTTTTTCAGGCCAAACTAACCAGCAAGTCGGCAATAAAAATAATAGCCAAGCAAGTTATGACAGCCCATCAAAGCAAAACCAAACCGCAATTGCAGCATATTCTTCAGTAGATAATATCGCTCAACGTGAAAATATTCAGCAGGTATTTGGTATCGACTTACTTGTCTAATTAACACTAGCCGCGTTTTGTCACATATTCTTCTTTTATCATAATGAAAAATAATCCATGAATAGTAAGTCTTCGTCCTTTTTGAAAAAATATCACTTTTGGTTAATATTGATTACCGCATTAATTATTAGCCAAATCCCCATTGTTTCAATACCCTTCAAATGGCTTGAAAGTTATTTTCATGAAATCAGCCATGGCCTAGCTGCGCTCTTTACCGGGGGGACTATCGTACAAATTCAATTGTTTTCTAACGGGGCAGGGCTATGCACAACTCGTGGAGGAATGAATTTTTTTATTAGCTTTATGGGTTATGCTGGCGCGGCGTTATGGGGAATAGGGATTTACTTTATCGCGAGTATGCACCAACGGGCAGCACAAATATTAAGTGGTATTATCGCATTATTGTTACTAACCACTTTGATTTTTTGGGCGAGAGATATTTTAACGCTAATTATTATTAGTGTTTTGTTAGCACTCGTTTTATTGAAATTTAAATATAAAAAATTAAGTTACTTACAGACAAGTTTGCAAATAACAGGGGCAATTATTTTACTTAACAGTGTAAAAAGTCCTTGGTACTTGGTTGATGGACGAAACTTTGGCGATGGTGCTGCATTAGCACAACTCACTGGCATACCTGAATTTTTATGGGTCGTTATATGGTTTAGTATTGGTGTTGGTGGTATTGTTTGGTTAGCGAATATATCTAGAAAAGGTAAATATGATGAAAAAACGTAATATAATCTTAATGCTACCCTTATGGGTAAGTGCAATATTTATAAGTGGCTGTTCATCAGTTCCAGAAGCATTGCAGGTACCTGATAATACAGTATTAACAGACTTTGTCGTTGTTCGAGATAATGCTAATACAGAACAAGGAAATGCGGCTCGCTGGGGTGGCGTTATTGCAAAAGTAACCAATAATGCGAACAATAGTATGTTAGAAATTGTTCACTTTCCGTTAAAGTCATCAGCGATACCTAAGCAAGGTAATGAAACGTTGGGACGATTTCGTGTTTATTTTTCAGGTCTACTCGATCCCGTTATTTATAAAGAAGGTCGCAGTATAACTGCATTAGGCACTGTCGCCGCTTCAGAAGAAGGGAAAATTGGCGAGCACGAATATAATTATCCGGTCCTAACCGCGACAAAAATACACTTGTGGAAAGAAAAAAAGCAAGTCGATGTGCGCGTTATCCATAATCCATTTTGGTCGTCTCCTTCTTTCTGGCAGCCTCGCTATTCAAATTATCCAAGAAGAGTTGTAGTGAGAAAAGCACCAGCGCCTGTTAAAAAGAAATAGTCACCTTGCGTATCCCCGATAACGTCGAAGAGGTGAGTTTTAACTTAGGTGAACTCACCCTGACTGGTCTAGCTTGTGGTGACAAAAACGACGAGCTAGTCTTGTGTCTACATGGTTGGTTAGATAACGCGGCTAGTTTTGTACCTATGTTACCTTACTTTAAAGGTAAGCGTGTTATCGCTATAGATTGGCCGGGGCATGGCTTATCGTCCCACAGAAGTGCTGATGCCCATTATCATTTTATCGATTACGTTTATGATTTGTTATTGCTGTGGGAAGTAAATCACTGGCAGAAAGTTGATATAGTTGCCCATTCAATGGGTGGAATGATTTCATCAGCATTCTCAGCCGCTTTTCCTGAAAAGGTTAAGTCATTAACCTTACTCGATTCAATTGGCTTTATTAGTGGTGAAGCTGAGGAAGCGACCGAGCATTTACGTAAGGGGCTGTTAAGTCGTTTAACGTGCAATCAACAATTATCGCCTTCAGCAAAAAAGAAAAAATTTCACCCCAGTTTAGATTCTGCAATTAAGGCTAGAGTACAAGTGTCTGATTTAAACTTTCAACAAGCAAAATTATTGGTTGAACGGGGGATTATTGAAGATGGTAATGGCTTTATTTGGCGAACTGACCGTCGTTTAAGGAATACATCCCCGTATCGGCTGACGTTGGCGCAAGCAAAACAGTTTATTGAAGATATTACAATTCCTGTGCAATTAATTTATGGTGACAAAGGCTTGTCATTTGTACAAACCGGTTTGAAAGAATTTGGTCCATTGTTTGATAACTTTATCAGCTATAAATTAATTGGGGGACATCACTTCCATATGGCTGAACCTGAGCAGACTAGTAGACATATTTTAGAGTTTATTGGCTGATTTTTTCTAAATGTTACCGTTTATAAAGAGAAAACGGTAAACGTGGCTAAAATTTATAGACATCAGACCAGTAATCACGTAAAAAGAAAATTCAAACATCCGTTTTAAAAAATAAAAATTCATTCATATAGAGTAAAATGACGATATCGATTAAAAAATAATACGTAAAATATAAAAGTATTAATCGAGTAAAACCAATAATCGTCTACAGTTAAGCTATTATTAGAGGAGTCGCAAAGTGCAACAAACGCAAAAAATTTGGCTTGAAAAAAGTTATCCACCCGGTGTCCCATTTGAAATCGATGCAGATAAGTACTCCTCGTTATCTGATATGTTCAATAAATACGTTGATATTTATGCCGAACGCACTGCCTTTATTAATATGGGCGCAGAAATCAATTACCGAGATCTAGAGATACAATCAAAAGCGTTTGCTGCTTATTTACAAAATGATTTAGGTTTAGTTAAGGGCGATAAGTTTGCCATTATGGTACCTAATTGTTTGCAGTATCCTATTGCATTGTTTGGTGCTTTACTTGCTGGTTTGACCGTGGTTAATGTTAACCCGCTATACACGGCCCGTGAACTCGAGCATCAATTGAAAGATTCAGGCACTAAGGCAATGTTAATCATTGAAAACTTTGCTAGTACCTTAGAAAAAGTCATTGATAATACCTCAGTTGAACATGTCATTCTTACTTCATTAGGCGACCGACTGGGTACTGTAAAAGGTGCGCTAGTTAATTGTGTGGTCAAATATGTTAAAAAAATGGTACCAGCCTTTAAATTATCAAACACCATTAGATTTAATAAAGTTGTCTCTCAGGGGATGCTCAAAGCTTACACGCCAGTAGAACTTTGTGGAGAAGATCTTGCGTTCTTGCAATATACCGGTGGTACAACAGGTGTTTCAAAAGGGGCTATGCTGACTCATCGCAATATGATTGCGAACTTATTACAAGCAAAAGCCGCAATAAAGCCTTTGATGGAAGATGGCAAAGAACTCGTGGTCACCGCATTACCGCTTTATCATATCTTCGCATTAACGGCTAACTGCCTAACCTTTTTAACGTTAGGTGGTACCAACTTATTGATCACCAACCCTCGTGATATGCCTGGTTTTGTAAAAGAGCTGGCTAAATATCCTTTTACCGCAATTACTGGTGTTAACACTTTATTCAATGGCTTATTAAATACTCCTGGTTTTAAAGACCTTGATTTTAGTACATTGAAAATGTCGCTTGGCGGCGGTATGGCAGTGCAACGTTCTGTTGGTGAAGCATGGGAGCGTGTCACAGGCACACGTTTATTAGAGGGCTATGGCTTAACTGAGTGTGCACCTTTAGTAACATTATGTCCTTATGATCAAAAAAGCTATAGTGGCAACATTGGTTTACCGGCGTCATCGACAGATATACGCATCATTAAAGATGATGGTAGTGATGCTGAGATTGGTGAACCAGGTGAGATGTGGGTAAAAGGTCCACAAGTCATGAAAGGATATTATCAGCGCGAAGCGGACACGGCTGAAATTCTAAAAGAAGGTTGGCTGGCGACAGGCGATGTAGCTCTTATGGATGATAAAGGTTTCTTTAAAATTGTTGACCGTAAAAAAGATATGATTATCGTTTCAGGCTTCAATGTTTATCCTAATGAAATTGAAGAAGTGGTCATGATGCATGAAGGTGTATTAGAAGTCGCTGCTATTGGTATAGATAATGACGCAACAGGTGAAGCGGTCAAGGTATTTGTTGTGCTTAAGGATAAAACATTAACGGAAAAAGATCTGATTAAACATTGTCGCGCCAATTTAACCAGTTATAAAGTACCGAAGTATGTTGAGTTTCGAGATGACTTACCCAAAAGCAACGTAGGTAAAATTTTAAGAAGAGAATTACGATAATTCTTAATTGATAAAACATAAAGGCTGTAAGTTTATTCTTACAGCCTTTTTTTTAGCTGCTTATTTTGCTTTTTGCGCGTTAACTCGTTGGCCATTAACAGCCAAACTATCACTCGTCATTAAATACACATAGGCTGGCATTATATCTACCGGTTTTGCTGAATCGTTTTCATGTTCTGCTGGGTAGGCAGTGTTACGCATATTAGTGCGTGTTGCGCCTGGGTTTATCGCATTTACACGTAACGTGGTATTTTCGTATTCGTCAGCAATAACTTGCATTAACCCTTCTGTTGCAAACTTTGAAACGCTGTATGCCCCCCAATAAGCTTTACCACTATTACCAACACCAGAGGTGGTAAAGACCAATGACGCATGATCACTGAGCAGTAATGCAGGGATTAACGCTTGAGCCATTAGATGCTGAGCCGTGACATTAACTTGCATTACATCTTGCCAAATTTGTTGATGTATCTGCGTGTAAGGTGTTAACTCACCTAACATTGAGGCATTGAGTAACGCGCCATCAAGTTTACCAAATTGATTAACAATGGTCGCGGTCATATCTATGTAGTGCTGTTTGGTCGCACCCTTTAAATCAAGGGGGATAATGGCAGGTTCAGCGGAACCTTGTGCGATGATTTCGTCGTAAACTGACTCTAATTTAGCGGTTGTTTTTCCTAATAAAATAACCGTAGCACCTAATTCAGCATAGGTTAATGCCGCTTGGCGACCAATACCATCGCCTGCGCCGGTAACTAAAATTATTTTATTGGCTAAAGAATTTGCTGTTATTTGGTAATTAAACATAGTATCAATACAAATTATTTGAAGGTAAATAAGGCAGTAATTCTACTACTTTGGCCTATTGACTGACGAGTAATATTTAAAAGTTTTAGCTAAAATGTTAGTTAAAGTTATAATAAAAGAAGAAACCGCTAGCACTTAGGCAGTTCTTACGGTAAGTTTAACTGGTCGAACAAGTTAGTTTTGTGAGCTACGCTTCACGAAATTACAGATAAATAAAAAATAAAAGCATAAAAAGCTAAATAATATAAAGCTCGTCTGTGGGGAGATAAAATGAAAAAGCTCGTACTTAGTGTTGCTATTGCCAGTGTTCTTGGACTAACGGCATGTGATGATGAATCAATTAAAGATGTTCAAAATGAAGTGGTTGAAAACGGCAGTGCCGTAACACCAACCGCTCGTGTTAAATTTAATCCAAGTGCGGGTGCTGCCGGACTTTCTATTCCGAATGACTTGATTTTTTCTGGTACCGTTGACGGTACGTTAGAAATTCCTGTTGCAGATCCAACTGATGGTTCAGACCCTTTTGTAGCCATTAGTGCACTGGACGGTTGGTCTATTTCTCAGCCTTTTCCTCTTGGAATTGAATTCCCAGCGGGTACATCTTTAGATGCCGCTAGTGCTTCTGAACCTGCGTCGGTAAGAGTCTTCGAAACAATTATGGGTGGTGATGCGAATGACAGTGATTGTACTGCTGTAACTCGTGGCCTTGCCTGTAAAGTTGTTGGTGAACTTGTATTCATGCAAGATTTTGTTACGCAAAAATCTGGCGATAATGTTTTATTTATTCCGATTCAACCGCTTAAAGCAGAAACGACCTATGTTATGGTAATGACGAACAATCTTCGTGATAACAATGGTAAAGCTATTGCGGGTTCAACTACCTATGAATTAGCACGTCAAGATATTAATACTTTGCCACTAGGCAGTGCATCGCAATTAGGTTTGCAAGCTGCAATTAATAGTTATGAGGCTGCTGTAGTCGCAGCAGGGGTTAGCAGTGATACTATTGTTTATACCGCTGCAATGACAACACAATCAACGACGCGTGTATTAAGCACGGTTAAGTCTTTGATGGCTGCTGGCGTACCTCAAATGGTTGCTAATGCTCAACAAGGAATCCCAGCAATTGGCGTAGCCGATACCGGTATTTCAGTTGCAAACGTATTAACGGGTTTAATTCCAGAAAGTTTGATCCCATTATATTCAGCAGCAAACTATATTCGTGGTTCAATTACACTTCCTTATTACTCAGGTGTACCTTCTGCTGAAAACCCATTAGCTCCTGTTAATGACTGGTGGCGTGCACGTTGTGATTCTGGCGCTACACTTGCTGGCTTAGCAGCAGCAAACCCAGCGGCGATCCCTGCTGATGCGTTAGATGCAAATGATGGTTTTTGTATGAATTTTGGTTTACGTGATTTAAGCTCAAGCGAAAATCCAGGATTAGCCACTCTTGATACTGAACGTAATTTAACTAAGTTTAACCCTATCCCAGCAACAAGCGTCATGATGCCGATTGATGTGCAAATGACTACTCCTGATTTAGCTTGGGCTAACCCAGTGCGTGCAAGTATGGATTTAGAGCCATTAGTAGAACCTGCTAACGGTTGGCCAGTAGCAATATTAGTGCATGGCATTACCTCAACCAAAGAGCAAATGTTGCCAATCACTGGCATATTATCTTTATTTGGAATAGCAACTGTTGCAATTGATCAGCCATTGCATGGTAGCCGTGGTTTTGATTTAGACGGTGACGGTACTGATGAAATTAATACCAGTACTGTGTCTACATTACACTATGTTAATTTGGGTAGCATGCTGAGTATGCGTGATAATACTCGTCAAAGTACTGCTGATTTATTAGGTTTGCGTTTAGGCATGAACTTTTTAGGTGGTGCTGACAGCGATGGTAACCCAATTAAAATTGATAGCAGTAAAGTACACCTTCTAGGACATTCATTAGGTGGTATATATGGTATGAATGCTGTTGGTTTAGCAAATACCGAACTAAATCCACAAATTGATGGATTATTCAAAATTGCTAGTACCTCTTTAGCTATGCCAGGTTTAATGTTAGCTAACTTTGGTTTAGACTCTCCAGCATTTGAAGGCTTGGCTAAATCTAATTTAACCATGCAGTTATCGCCTGACTTTGCCGCAGCAGTTGCAGCAACATTACCTGCTGATTATACTCAAGCCGAACTAAGTGCTTTCTATTTTGCTTTCTATGATGGTTTATCTATTGAGCAAAAAGCAACACTAAATGCTGGTTTCGCGCAGTTTACATTTGCCGCGCAAACCGTTACTGATTCTGGTGACCCTATTGCTTATGTACAAGCATTAGCTGCAACACAAACACCTACACACTTCATTGAAGTTGTTGGTGACGGCGCAGACAACCTTTCAGACCAAACAGTGACTAACAGAGCACCGTTTACACCTATGGGTGGCACAGAACCTGCTATTGCTTTATTAGGCTTGGAAGCTGTTAGTGAAACTACTGCTGGCTCTGGTGTGGTAAGATTTGTTCATGGTCATCATAGTTCAATACTTGACCCTCGTGCTAATGCTGCTTCACCTGATGCTGCGTTAAGTGCTAGAGCAACACAAGAGATGCAATCTCAAGTAGCCGTATTCTTTGCGACTATGGGACAATTAATTCAAGTAACAGATACAGGTGTTGTTAAATAACTTTAGCAACAACTAAAAAAACCCTCTTAGGAGGGTTTTTTATTGCCTTTTTATTGCCTTTTTAACTTATTAACTTTATTTATTTGCAATATGCCCCATATAGCTAATAGATAAATTTAAATATTAGCCTCAAGTCAATAAACGATTTAGACATATGAGGTTAATAACAGGAGAATGTATTGGAATTTTTGTATGAGTACGGGTTGTTTTTAGCTAAAGCGATCACCTTAGTTATTGCGATTGTCGCAATTGTCATGGTTATTGCTTCTTCAGCGATGAAACCCGCCGGTAAAAAAGGTGAGTTAGAGCTTAATGACTTATCTGAAGAGTTTATCGATGTTGAAGAAGATATTATTCATTACCTCTTATCAAAAGAAGAATTAAAAGAAAAAGATAAGAAAGATAAGAAAGCA